>JAACEL010000040.1 GCA_011682535.1 Nitrospiraceae bacterium
CAGGAAGAGCCGTTCGCCCTCAAGCGCGACACGATCACCGCGATCGACGAGCGGGACGAGGACGACTCGCCCACGACACAGATCTCCAACTTCCGCTTCTACCAGGATCGGCCCACCGGCGACATCGTGGTTTTCGCGACGCGCTTCGGTGAACGGGATTCCAAGAAATGGAAGTGGGCCGATCACTACCGCTATCGCGTCACGCTGGGGTAATGTTCCGAACTATCCAAGCACCCCCCCGGGCGCCACTCGAGGATGGCGTGAACTCGAGGCGATCTCATCGAGCCCAGTCACTCGGGCACAAGAGCTTGCCGCGCGCGCCACGGTGGAGTCATCCGGCGATTCGGAAACTTCCCCCGCGGGTCCATACGGCGTTCTATTTCTTGCGGAACACGTGTTGGGGCAGAAGCGAAACGACAGGCGGAAGCTGGGGGTCGAGCGTGAGCGAGTTGTCTTCCAGGATCCCTTCATCGGCTTGCGTGGTCGCCAGCGACCATGTCCCCGCGCTTCGTTGGCCGCGTTCGACCGCAATCTCGACGGTGTCCTTCGTAGGTGTCGTTTGGCCGGTGGCCACAAATTCGCCAGCGGCATCGCTCACGGTCGCCCGGACGGTTTCAGACCCCAGGCCCTGCGCGCCCCGGCACGTGATTGTGAATCGTCCAACGTCTTCGGGCACGCTGAAGTAAAGATGCTCGGCGCCAAAGATCAGGCCTAGTTTCTTGCCCGCATACAGTGCCACGGGCACGTTCGCACTGGCCACACTGTAGGCGCAACTCCCCGAGGAGACGACGAGCGCGCAGATGCCGCTCGTGTCCGGCGTGAACCGGACGCTCCCCCGGCCGCCCTGCGGGATTTTGCCGAAGGCGATTTGGGTGTTGTCCGGACTACGCAGTTCCCAGCCCAGCAGCGACTCGTAGTCCGCAAAGGGGTGATGCTGCAGCACGACCTCGACAGGCTCCCCCGCGGTTGTGGCCAACAACAGCAAGTTCTCGCGCCGCAGTTGAACGGTCGGGAACTCGACCATCTTCCCTGTGGCAGGCGGCGGTTCGAGTGCTGCCAGGATGGGTTCGAGAGACACGTCGTCGAACAGGCGCATGTTCCAATCCTCGGGCGTCTCGCGGGGGGTGTGCTGTGCGTCGAAATCGCTGCGCGCGATGGCGCGGTTGGCCCACGAAAACCATTTCCAGTACGCCGCATGGTCCGGCTTGGTGTAAGTCGGACCTTCATAGAATATCCAATACCCGTCCGTGACTTCGGAGATCATCACGGCGTTCTTGCCCGAGAATTCTGGATCCGCGCCTTCGACCAGCGGGTCGATGCCTCCGGTGTAGACAAAAGGAACGCCCGCGTTCACCGCGACCTGTCTGCGTTCCAGGAGCTTTCTCCGGTTGGCTGCGAGCGCTTCCTGTTCAGTGATAAATCGGGACGTGCGTCCGTAGGTCGATGCGTCGGCCAGGATGATGGGGGCCGCCTCGGTGGCCCATTCGGGATAGGCCGCCTCGACCATGAATGGCGTGCCCGGGGCGGGGTAGATGCAGAACTGGAACGTCGGGTCGTAGGCGTCCACGGCTTCACGAAGCATCCGGCAACGCTCGCGCCAGTGGGCGATCTGGAACTCGGCGAACTGTTCGTGGAGCCCGCGCGCTTCGAGCCAGGTCTTTCGTTGGTCGAACGGGAGCTTAGGCAATTCGAGGTCCTGGGACTTGGCGAACTTCCCCATGATAAGGTCGTCGTACGAGAGGGAGTAGAGATCGCCCTCGCGGCCCGGCGCGTAATTCTCGTAGTCGAGGAACACGCCCATGAGGCGCGGGTTCTCGGCGGCGATCTTCGCGTATTCGACGATGTAGTTGTTTGTCCAGGCCCAGAACTCGTCCGAATTCACACTCCACAGCGGCTGCTCATTGCCGCTGGCCCACAGCACGCGCTTGCCGTCTGCTTTCGGGTCATCGGGCGCCGTGAGCGTGCCGCGCATCCACGGCATATAGTAGATCCCGTATTGCTGGCACCATTGGGCGACCTGCCGGACTTCGTCCAACCGTTCGTGGCCAATGCGCGGCGAGAACACGTTGAATCCGGCCTCGGCCGCGGCCTTGATCATCCACTCCTTGGTTACCCATCCCTCCTCCGGCTGCATAACCTTGTCCACGAGGATGGTCAGCTTCACGTCCCGGCCCAGTTCCGGGGCGGCTACCCCTTTCATGGCGATACACGCGATGGCGGCCATCGCCAAGAGTGTCCTGGGTCGGCAGTCTGACATTGTTCCCTCCTTTCCAGTGTTTGTTCCATTTTACACCATTCGACAGCACGGCAACGAGTCGACACGATAACAGTCGAGGGAGTGGACGCTCAAACCGTTCACGCTGGGGCCGCCCGGCCCAGGCGGTGGCGGTAGTAGTCGAGGATGACGGCTGCCACGATGACGCAGCCGGTGACGAGGCGTTTGGTGGACTCCTCCGCGCCGACGGCGAACAGGCCCACGCCCAGCACGGCGATCACGAGCACGCCGAAGAAGGAATTCACCACCGACCCGCGGCCGCCCATCAGGCTCGTGCCGCCGATGACGACGGCCGCAATCGCCTGTAGCTCGAACCCGATCCCCGCGTTCGGATCGGCCGCGCTGAAACGCGCGCACTGGATCAGCCCCGCCACGCCGGCCAGCAAACCGCTGAGCATGAACGCCGAGAGCGTCAGCGCACGCGTGCGCACGCCAGACAATCGCGCCGATTCTTCGTTCGCGCCGAGGGCCAACAGATGCCGCCCGAAGACCGTCCCCGACAACACCGTCTGCCCGGCAATCACGACGACCAGCGCCACGAGGAACGGCAACGACAGACCCAGCAGCGAGGTATCGGTGATGAAATCGAGATGCCCGCTGATGTACTGCGTCTGAGGCGTCAGCAGGTAGGTGGCTCCGCGCGCGATCTCGAGCATGCCCAGCGTGACGATGAACGAGGGCAGGCGCCAGCGGATCACGAGCAATCCGTTTACCGTACCGCACAGCAGACCCGCCCCCAGACACGCCGCAATCGCCACCGGCAACGGCAACCCTAACCGCTGTAAGCACACCCCCAGCACGGCCCCGCTCAACGACAATACGGACCCGACGGACAGGTCGATCCCGCCGATAATCAGCACGAACGTCATCCCCGTCGCCACCACCATCGCATCGGGAATCTGATTGGCGATGTTCTTGAACGTGCTCGCCGAGAAAAAATGGTCCGTCGTCAGGCCGAACACCACCGCCAGCGCCACCACCACCAGCGCCAGCGCCAGGCAATCCGCCACTCCGCGAAAACGAAACATCATAGCCTCACGCCTGGTTCGACCCGCCCCAATACCACCCGCCCCTCACTTCAGCGTCTCCGTCGTGACCAGATCGACCGGCGTCTCGCGGTCGGTGGGAACGCCGCCCTGCTTCAGCATCTCCAGCGCGTACTCGATCCCGAACACCGCCAGTTGATCGGCGTGCTGATCGGCCGTGGCCAGCATCTTGCCGTCCCGCACGAGATCCTGCACCGCGCTGATGTTGTCGTAGCCCACCACCTTCACCGCACCGAGCTTCCCCGTCGCGCGCAACGCCGCGACGGCGCCCAGCGCCATGTTGTCGTTCGCGCACAACACCGCTTTCAGTTCGGGATGCTCGGTCACCATCGCCGACACGATGGGGTTGGCCTTGGCCATTTCCCAGCCCGCCGACTGCGACGACACAATTGTCATTCCCGCCGCCCTCATCGCGTCCTCAAATCCCAGCCAGCGTTGCACCGCATTGAAGGCCGTCGGTACGCCTCCCACGATGGCTACCTCGTCGCCCGCCGCCAAATGCCTGGCCAGATACTCGCCCACCAGCCGCGCCCCCTTGCGGTTGTCGGGGCCGACAAACGGGATCTTCACGCCCTGGTCGCCCAATACCGCATCATCGAACTTGTTGTCGATATTCACCACCACGACGCCAGCGTCGATGGCCTTTTTGCACGCGTTCACCAAGGCTTTTGAATCCGCCGGCGCAATCACGATCGCGTCCACGCCCTGCGCCGTCATCTGCTCCACCAACTGGATCTGACGCGACACGTCGAGTTCATCCTTGATCCCGTTGCACAGCAGGTCGTACTCGGCGGCATGAGCCTTCTGGTGGTCGCGTCCTCCCTGTTCCATGGTCTGAAAGAACTCATTGGCCAACGACTTCATCACAAGGGCTACGCGCGGTTTCTCAACTGAGGGCTCGCCCGGGATCGCCGTTCCTTTTCCGCATCCGAACACGAGAAACGCGACCGGGCTCGCACAAAGGGCCATCGCAAGCAGAAATGCCAGTCGCTTCATGAAAGTTCTCCTTTCGGTAGACTTTGAATGGCCCATTCTAGCACGCCCGTCGCCCGCGCGAACAGCAACCCTTGCCGTTGCGTCCGACAGGCGCTACACTGGAGATCACATCCGTCAAAGGCAACGCGAGGGAGGAGCAGCGCCATGACACGAGGAGTTGGCCGTAGACAGTTTCTCAAGACGAGCGCCGCCGGGGCGCTAGGTACCATGCTGGCAGGCGCCGCCCCTCAGGCCGCGTCCGCTGAGGGCGGCGTCAAACCGGTTCGCGTCGGTGTGGTCGGCGTCGGCGGACGGGGCACGGGGCTCTTGGGCACGCTGCTGCACTTCCCGAACCTGACCGTTCCCGCATTGTGCGATATCAACATCACCAACCTCGCCAACGCCCAGCAACGCGTGGAGAAGGCAGGCCAGCCCAAGCCCGAGGGCTATTCGAAACACGAGGAGTCGTTCCGCGACCTCATGGCTCGCGACGACCTCGACGCCGTCATCATCGCCACCCCTTGGCATTGGCACACGCCCATGGCCGTTTGCGCGATGGAGAACGGCAAGTACGCCGGCGTCGAAGTGCCCTGCGCGATGTCGTTCGAAGAATGCTGGCAACTGGTCGACACTCACGAAAAGACGGGTGTCCCCTGCATGATGCTTGAGAATTGGAGCTTCCGGCGCGACAACCTCGCCGTGCTACGCATGATCCGCCAGGGACTCCTTGGCGAGATCGTCCATTGCCACTGCGCCCACTCCCACGACTGTATCGACCACTGGTTCTTCGACCGCCAGGGCAACGACCGCTGGCCCGCCGAATACCTTGTCAAATACAACCGCGACCAGTACCCCACGCACAGTGTCGGCCCCGTGCTGAGTTGGATGGATATCAACTGCGGCGATTGCTTCGCCACCATGACGGCCACGGCCACCGGCTCGCGCGGCATCAACGCCTACTTCGCCCGCACCTTCGGCGAAGACCATCCCGGCGCCAAGCGCCAATACGCTCAGGGAGACATCGTTACCTCCGTGATCAAAACCCACGGCGGCAAGACCCTCGTCGTCAACTACGACATGCAGCTTCCCCGTCCCTACGACAACCGTTGGCTTATCCAGGGCACCCTCGGCCTCTACGACGAGGCCCGCGCCGCCGTCTACCTCACCGGACGCAGCCCCGAGTACCACCAATGGGAACCCTTCGCCCCCTACCAAGAGGAATTCGAGCATCCCTGGTGGGAGGCCATGAAAGACGCCAAAGGCGATTTCGGCCATGGCGGCACCGACTACCTCGAACTCATTAAGTTCATCGACGCCGTCCGCAACAAGACCCAGACCCCTATCGACGTCTACGACTCCGTTACCATGAGCGTCATCATTCCCCTGTCCGAGAAATCCATCGCCAACGGCAACGCGCCCATCGAATGCCCCGACTTCACGCGGGGCAAGTGGAAGACGAGGAAGCCGGCGTTTGCCGTCTGAAAATCTGAGAGAAAACGCTGACGCAAGCGAGCGAGGAGAAACTTGTCATTTCGACCGAAGCGAGAAGTCTATTGCTACGGGTGAATCGGCAGTTCGTCTGCGTACTCCTGAGTGGATAAGACTAAGCGAGGGGTGGTTCGAGATCTCTCCCTGCGGTCGAGATGACAATCGGAGGGAATAGGGTCAGGTCACTTCGGGACGAGTTCGATCTCGAAGACCTTGGGCCAGCGCTTGCCGGTTACGAAGAGGCGGCTGCTACCGGCGTCGTAGGCAATTCCGTTGAGGACGTCGGGCTGGGACTGTTTGCCCAGCAGGCCGCTCAGGTCGATCCAGCCGGTTACGCGGCCTGTCAGCGGGGCGATCCGCACAATGGTGTCCGTCTGCCAGACATTGGCGAAGACTTCGCCGCGGATGTATTCCAACTCGTTGAGGCGGGTAACGATGCCGCTGTCGCCGCGCACCTCGATCCGGCCCGTCTGCTCGAACGTTTCCGGATCGAGGAAACGCAGGTAGGCCGAGCCGTCGCTCATGATGAGGCGTTCGCCGTCGTACGTCAGTCCCCAGCCTTGACCCGAGTAGCTGAAGCTGCCGGACGGATTGAGGCTGTCCTTGTCGTAGATGAAGCCCTTACCTGATTTCCACGTCAGTTGGAGCAGGCGGTCGCCCACCACCGTGATGCCCTCGCCAAAGTAGGTCGCAGCCAAGTCGCGTTGCTGCACCACCATACCCGTCGCCAGCGCCACGCGGCGTACCGACGACTGGCCGTAAAGTCCTGTGCCCTCGAGTAGCAGCCCGTCTTCGTACATCAGGCCCTGCGTGAAGGCTTCGGGGTCGTGGGGATACTCGTTGACGACGCGGTAGCCGTAGTTGGGGATGGGATCCGGGACGGTAGGGTCCAGCGCGGCATGGACGACCAGTTGCACGTCCACCGCGTTGACGACGCCGTCGTCGTCCACATCGCCGTCATGCGTCGTGTCGGCGCCCAACGCCGTGGCGACGATGAGTTGTATGTCGATCGCGTTCACATGCCCCGACCCGTCCAAGTCGCCCATCAGGGCGTCGGCCGTGGCGCACGTAGTGCAAAGCGCGAGGCTCAAGAGGGCGTTGCGCACAAGTGATGGCGCGAGGTGTTTCACCAGGGAGTGTCTCCTCAATGTTGCCGCTGCGTGGAACCGATGTTCCTTGTCACATTATGTGGAAGTGCTTCGGAAAAAGCCAGCGCTCGACGTGTGCTATTATCTCTCGGGATGGATGTATTCAATCTCGGAGGAACGATGGAGATGGCAGTATGACGATCAGGCGGGCTTTTCTTGGGTTGGCGGTTCTGTTGGTGGCCGTGGCTGCGTCGGCGGAGTTCGCGTTTGTCTCGAAGCCCTACCTGCAAAGCCCAGTCGGCGGAGCGGTGACGGTGATGTGGGTGACTTCCGGGCGGTGCTTGAGTTGGGTGGAGTACGGGGAGAGGGACGCGCTGGATCGGAAACAGTTTCACAGCCGGCATGGGCTGATGGACGTGAGCGATCGCTTTCAGCGCGCGACGCTGACAGGCCTGAAGCCGGGGGCGACCTATTCCTACCGGGCGTGTTCGCGGGAGATCGTGAAGTTGCTGCCCTATGAGGTGGCGTATGGGGCGACGATCCAGAGTGATGTCTACCGCTTCACGGTGCCGGAGCCGGATGCCGCGGCGGTGTCGTTTGTCGTCTTCAACGACATGCATCAGAAGCTCGAACTGCGCGATGCATTGTTCCCGCTGGCGAAGCAGCGCCCGTTCGACCTGGCCTTTCTGAACGGTGACATCCTGAACTACTTGCAGTCTTCCCGCCAGGCGGGCACGCAGCTGGCGAAGCCTTACGCCGAGCTTTGCGGGGGCGAGAGGCCGTTCGTGTTTGTGCGCGGCAACCACGAGGCGCGCGGCTACGAGGCGCGGAATCTGCTTGATGCGATCGACACACCCGACGGGCGCTACTACTACTCGTTTGATTGGGGTCCCGTGCACTTTGTCGTGTTGGACACAGGCGAGGACAAGGAGGATGATCACCGCGAATACGGGGGACTGGTGGACTTCGCGACGTATCGGGCGGAGGAGATGGCGTGGCTGGAACGGGAAGTGAGAAGTACGGCGTTCAAGAACGCGCCCTTCCGTATCGTGATGGCCCACATGCCCATCCTAGGCGAGAGGCGCAGGCGCTCGGATGCGTGGCAGAAGGCATGGTGCGCGCTGCTGAGCGAGGCCAAGGTCGATCTGCACATCGCTGGGCACTATCATGAGTTTGCCATCCATGAACCCAAGGCAGGCCTGCGCGCGTATCCGGTCATCATCGGTGGCGGATCCAGTTTGAAAACCGCCACGCTGATTCACGTGTCCGCGACGGTGACGGCGATTGACGTGACGGTAACGAGTGCGCGTGGGAAGACACTGGGGACGTATCGAGTAGGTAGATCGTAGGGCCGCCGGTCCGATATGCGGGAGGGAACGTATGCGCGAGACGGGTAGAGCGTGTCATCGATTCACGCGACGCGAGTGGTTGGGGGTTGCTGTTGGCGGGGCGTTGGCGGCGGCGTTGCCGGCGCGTTCGGCGGAGGCGCGTAGTCCGAACGTTATCATCATCTATACCGACGACCAAGGCTCGATCGACCTCAATTGCTACGGAGCCGAGGATCTGGAGACGCCCCATATGGACGCGCTCGCCCAGCGGGGCACGCGGTTCACGCAGTTTTACGCGCCGGCGCCGGTCTGTTCACCGTCGCGGGCTGGGCTGCTCACCGGCCGATACCCGGTGTCGGCCGGGGTGCCCGGCAACGTGTCTTCGCTCAAGTCGCGGCCCGGCATGCCGCCAGAACAGGTGACCATCGCCGAGATGCTCAAGGATTCGGGCTACGCGACGGCCCACATCGGCAAATGGCACTTGGGGTATACGCCTGAGACGATGCCCAATGGGCAGGGATTCGATTATTCGTTCGGCCATATGGGCGGGTGCATCGACAACTACTCGCATTTTTTCTACTGGGACGGTCCGAACCAGCATGACCTGTGGCGGAATGGGGAGGAGGTGTACGCCGACGGGCGGTTCTTCCAGGACTTGATGGTCGAGGAAGCGGGCGGATTCATGGAACGCCACCAGGACCAGCCGTTCTTCATGTACTTCGCCATGAACTGCCCGCATTACCCGTACCAGGGCGATGAGAAATGGCTGAAACATTACGACGAGAAAGGCGTGGCCTATCCGCGCAGTCTGTATGCCGCGTTCGTGTCGACGCAGGATGAACGCATCGGGCGGCTGTTGGCCAAGGTCGACGCACTCGGCCTTCGCGAAGATACGATCGTAATCCTCCAGTCCGACCACGGCCATTCCACCGAGGAACGCGCCCACTTTGGCGGCGGCAGTGCGGGGCCGTACCGTGGGGCGAAGTTCAGCATGTTCGAAGGCGGGCTGCGCATCCCCGCCATCATCAGTTGGCCCGGCCACCTGCCCGAGGGCGCGGTGCGCGGCCAGATTGGCCACGGTTGCGATTGGATGCCGACGATCGCCGCGCTGTGTGGGGCGCAGGCTCCGAGCGGTATCGACGGGAAAGACATCTCGTCCGTCATCCGTTCCGGCGACGCACCCACGCCGCATGAGGTGCTCCATTGGCAAACGGGGCTGGGGCGGGAGGCCGCTTGGGCCGTTCGCGAGGGCGATTGGAAACTCATCGTCAACTCGCGCGACACGACGGATGGCAAGGCCAAGACGCCGCCGGTACGTCTGTTTCTGGCCAACCTGGCCGAGGACGTGGGCGAGCAGCGGGACTTCGCCGAATCGAATCCGGAGAAGGTTGAGCGTCTTCGGCGGCTTCATGAGCGGTGGATCACAGAAGCGACGGCCAACTGATACTGGGTAGCGCTGTGAGCTGGGCTCTGCTAATCTGCTCTCTTGAATGACGCGAACGCGGAGGAATGGAACATGGACCAGGGTAGAACCAGTAGACGCCGTTTTCTCTCAGCCGCTGCCGCGGCGAGCGCTTTCACCATTGTCCCCCGGAGCGTACTGGGCGCAACGAGAGACACGGCCCCCAGCGGCAAGCTGAATATCGCGGGTATCGGTGTTGGGGGGATGGGGGGTAGCAACCTTCGGGCGTGTGAGAACGAGAACATCGTGGCGCTGTGCGACGTCGACCATAACTACGCGGCCAAGACGTTCAAGCGCTATCCGAGAGCCAAGGTCTACACCGACTTCCGCGCGATGCTGGAGAAACAGAAGGACATCGACGCGGTCGTGATCGCAACGCCCGACCACACGCATGCGGTGATCAGCATGGCGGCGATGCAGTTGGGGAAGCACGTCTATTGCCAGAAGCCGCTTACGCACGACATCTACGAGTCGCGTGTGCTGGCGAAGACCGCGCGTGAAACGGGCGTGACGACGCAGATGGGCATTCAGGGGCATTCGAAGGAAGGGATTCGGCTTATCTGCGAGTGGATCTGGGACGGCGCGATTGGCGAGATCCGGGAAGTGGACGCTTGGTGCAGCTTGTCTTACTATCCGCCGGGCCATGCCGGGTGGAGTTCCAAGTGGAGCGATCGTCCGGCGGACACGCCGCCGGTGCCGGAGAAACTCGACTGGAACCTTTGGCTGGGTCCGGCGCCGCATCGTCCCTACCATCCGGCCTATCACCCGGCGGTCTGGCGGTGCTGGTGGGATTTCGGTTGCGGGATGATGGGCGATCGCGGCGCGCATACGCTCGATTGTGTGTTCAAGTCGCTCAAGCTCTCTCATCCGGATCTGGTTGACGCGGTGGTGATGGGTGGAAATGAGGAGACGCATCCGCTCGCGGCCATCGTGACCTATCGCTTCCCCGCGCGCGAAGGCCTGCCTCCGGTGAAGCTGAACTGGTACGAGGGACTCGAGCCGCCGCGGCCGCTGGAGTTGGAGGAAGGCCGGGCGCTGCCGCCGGAGGGGGGCGTGCTGTTCAAAGGTGAGAAGGGCGTCATCATGGGAGGCGTCTACGGTGAGAGCGCGCGGCTTATTCCCGAATCCGCGATGGAAGCCTACAATCGTCCCGAGAAGACGATTCCGCGCGTCAAGGGCTCGCACGAGCAAGACTGGATCCGGGCCTGTAAGGCGGGCGAACCGGCCGGCGCGCACTTCGGCTACTCAGGGCCGCTGACGGAGATGACGCTGTTGGGCAACGTGGCCAAGCGGTTCCCCGGCAACTTGCTGAAGTGGGACGGGGAAGCCATGAATGTGCTCAATCTCCCCGAAGCTAATGCCTGGATAAAGCGGCCGCGCCGCGAGGGCTGGGCGTTGTAACTTGGCGATGGCGAGATATCCGGGCTAACTGCCGACGGCTTCGAAGATCACGTTGAGCGGTTCAGCGAGTTCGCGGAGACGGGTTTCTTCGTCCGGCGTGATGGGGCGGAAGTCGCGGCCGATTTCGACCGCCATGCGCCACAGGTCCGCGTTGCCGGGGGGCATGGCGGCGACAATGGGCTGGCTGAGGGTCCAACGCAGGGCCAGTTCCGCTTCCTCCCGATCTTGGATGGGCTCGTACCAGCACTTGGTGAACCGCTGTCGGTCGGGATGCTCGTCGCTCCAATGCTGCTTGGCCATGGCTTTGAGGGCAAGGAGGGAAACGCCTCGTTCGACGGCGAGGTCGATGATGGCTTTGCCGAAGTTGCCCTTCAGGTACGTGGCAAAGTTAATGGGCATGAGGATCGACGCGAAGTTGAACCGGTCCAGCGCGGCCAGGGCGGCTTCGTGGGTGTGCGTGGAGAAGCCGATGTTGCGGATCTGGCCGGCTTTCTGTTTCTCGATGAGCATGTCCATCACACCGCCCTTTTCGAAGACGGGGTCGACGTCCTTTTCAACGCTCGATATGCCATGCAATTGGTAGAGGTCGAAGTAATCGGTTCGGAGGCGCTCCAGGGAGCGGTTGAACTCCTCCTCGGCGCCTGCGCGTTCGCGCACGCCCGTCTTGCAGGCGAGAAACACGTTTTTGCGGTAGGGTTCGAGCGCGGGGCCGAGTTTGATCTCGGCGTCGCCGTAACCGGGGGCCACGTCGAAATAGTTGACGCCCTTCTCGACGGCTTCGGCGACGATGCGGTTGGCCATGCCCTGTTCTTCGTCCGTGACGACGATTCCGCCGAAGCCAATGATCGAAATCTCGAAACCGGTGTTAGCGTAGGCACGTCTTGGAATCTCGGACATGGCTGGACTTACTCCTTCGCTTGCGTAGCCTATATTTATTCGCCCCGCATCGTAAACAAGCGCAGCCAAGTCCCTATTCCAAAACCCGGCCATCGCACTGCTGGCTGCGCCCACAGTGTCCCGAGGCGCGATGGCTGCCGCGTTCAGCGCGCCCCGCCACGATAGGCCCTCGGGGTGCAGCCCTGGTGTTGGCGGAAGGCAGTGGCGAAGTACTGACTCGTCCGGAATCCGCAGGCGAGTGCGATATCGGTGATTGTCATGTCCGGTGCGCCGGTGAGGAGCCGCGCCGCGGTCTGCACGCGGCAATGGTTCAGGTATCGCACGGGCGTTCGGTTGGTGACCTGACGGCAGTACTGGGTGAAGGCCGTCACGCCGAGTCCGCAGTGCTCGGCCATCGCGCGGGCCGTCCATGGCAGGGCGAGGCCGTCGAGATCAGCCGACAGGTCGTCGAGGAACAATTCCACGGTGCGGCGCGAACTCGACAGCCCGGGGTCGAGGGCGATGTCGCGTTGAGTGAACATCTCCAGTACCGCGAGGAACAACTCGTTGAGGTGGACGGTGAGCCGCGACTGGCGGCCGGCGCCGTCCGATTTGTCGATCGCTTGGCTGAGTTGATCGAAGCAATGGCGGACCTCGGGGGTTGTATGCCAGACGGGTTGCTCGTTATGGCGCAGAAGTTGGGTGAGGCGTTCGCGGTCGGGCTTGGCCAACACGAGCCACGCGGGCCAGCGCCAGGCCTGGTTGGGGTGGCGGACGCCCACGTCGAGGATCACCCAGTGCAGCCGTCCGGCCCCGACGTGGGGGTTGCCGACGCGATGCCGCTGCCAGGGCCGCGTGATTGCCAGGTTGCCCGCGCGTAAGGGGCAGGACTGGTCGTCCACCGCGAACGGTGTGCGTCCGGTGCTTAGGAAGGTGAACTCGATCCCTTCGTTGCGATGCCAGTCGAGCCCCCAGTCCTGTGGTCCGGGGGCGTTCCAGTAACCCACGCTCTTGAGTCCGGGCAACCACGTACGCGGCAGTCGCGCGCCGGGGTAGTGGCCGCGTGCGAACGCGTTGAAGGTTACCCGGCCCTGCTCAGCGGCACGGCGGAGCGCGGTACATGTGTCCGCTTCGTAGGTTTGCTCACGGTCTTTGAAAACCGGCGCAGGCGTTTTCATGACGGGTGCTCTCAATGGAATGTTCAAAATCTTTCACTAACACATAGTAGACGACACGCGCTCGCATTGCGAGTAGTATGAAGGCCTGGAGCCGCCGCCTCGCCGGGGCGGGTAACCTGGGAGAGGGTGGTCATGGGTATGGGAACGCTTTTCGTTTCGGTCGTGCTGGGAGGTCTGACATTGAGCGCAGGTGCTGCGGAGACCGGCGGCGCGCCACTGCGAATGAGCATGGGGGACGGCGCGGTTTCGTTCGTGCGCGAGGGGCAGACGGTGCTGCGCTACCGCTATGAGGACGTTCCCGCCAAGCCTTACGTCAAGACACTGTACACGCCTCAGGGAGTCAACGTGCTGCGGGACTCGCCCCACGATCACAAACACCACCACGGCCTCATGTTTGCCATCAAAGTAGACGGCGTCGACTTCTGGGGGGAGCACGAGGCCCCCGGCATCCAGGCTCACCGCTCGTTCGAGGACGATGGCTCGGAGGCGGGTTTCGTCGAGCGCCTCGACTGGCTGGCCCCCGAGAGGACGCAGGTCGTGCTCAAGGAACGGCGGCGGATCAGTGTGGTTCAAGACGAGTCTGCCGGTGCGACGGTGGTGGTGTGGGAGTCCCTGTTCGAATTGCCGCCGGGGAAGGCGAAGGCGACGCTCACAGGCGCACACTATCATGGCCTGGGGGCGCGGTTCGTGGAGTCGATCGATCGCAGTAGCCGATTCTTCACGCCTGACGGGGAACCGGATGGGGATATCGTGCGGGGGGACGAGCGGCTGACGCCGGCGCCCTGGTGCGCCCTCCATGGCGAGATCGGCGGGAAGCCGGTGACGATCGCCATGTTTGGGCACCCGGACAATCCGCGTGACCCGACCCTGTGGTTCACCATGCAGACGCCGTTCGCCTATTTGTCGGCGACGATGAATCTGTGGAAGGAACCACTTGAGGTCACGGCGGACGCCCCGCTGAGGCTTCGTTATACCATGGCGGTGTGGGACGGCCACACGAGCGTGGCCGAGGTGGCCGAGTTCTGGAAGCAACGGGCGGAGAAGTAACGAGAGTACAGGGGTGTCGGAGCGCCCCTCTTTGAGCATAGGCAACACCAAGAGGAGACTGTCATGATGGACAAGCAGCAATCCCGCAGTACAAGTTCCCTAAGCCGCAGGACATTCATGACCCAGGCCGCGTCGGCCGCCGCGGGGGCCGCGCTGGTCACGTCATCATCGGTTGCTCGGGCGGCTGACAAGCCAGTGAGCGCCAACGACCGCATCGGCGTCGGGGTGATCGGCAACGGAGGCCGCGGAAACGCCCACCTCCACGCCTTGAACTGGCTGCAAGATCACGGAGAAGTGGAAATCGTCGCGCTGTCGGACACCTACCGCCCGCGTATGCGGAGTACGGGCGAGAGGTACGGCGTGCCGGAGTCGAACCAGTACATGGACTACCGCGATCTGCTGCAGCATCCCAAGGTCGACATGGTGACGATCGCGACACCCGACCACCATCACGGTTACGCGGCACTGGCTGCGGTTAAGGCAGGCAAGAGCGTGTATTGCGAGAAGCCGGTGACCCACTGGCGGCAGTTCGATCTGACCAAACAACTGGCGGCGGCGGTCAAAGAGTCCGGCTGTACGTTCCAGCTTGGTTCGCAGGGCATGTCGGACACGGCTTGGCATCAGATGCGCGAACTGGTGCAAGGCGGCCTTATCGGACAACCCATTCACGCCGAGTGCGGTTACTTCCGCGTCGGGGACTGGGGTGAACGTGGCATGCCTATCGATGACCCGAACGCGCAACCCGGTTCCGACCTGGACTGGGATGCCTTTCTCGGAGATTCTCCCAAGCGCGACTTCGATGTGAGCCGCTACTTCCGCTGGCGCATGTATGAGGACTACGCGGGCGGCCCCGTCACGGACCTGTTCCCGCATTCGCTGACGCCCGTGCTGTCGATCCTGGGCGTCGGCATGCCCAGCATGGTGGTCGCGACAGGCGGCATGTTCCGCTACCAGGAACGGGAAGTACCCGACACGTTCAACATGCTCATCGACTATCCGGAGAAGATAACGGTTGCCGTACTCGGCACGCAGGGCAACAACGAGCCGGCCACGGGAGCGCGCGGGGCCGGTCAGCGTATTCCCGTCATCCGAGGCTGGGAGGGCTCGTTGACGATTCGAGGGACTCGGACCATCGTTTTCACCCCGGCCGAGGGATCCGACAAGAAGCCCCAGGAGTTCAAGATCGAGCAAGGGGAAGATTTCGTGGGGCATTTCCAGAATCTACTGGACTGCCACCGCGCCGGGTCGCAGGACACGAACAGTCCGATGGACCTCGCGTTCCGCGTTCAGACCCCGATCCAAATGGCCTACCTTGCCCTGCGTGACAAGAAGGTGGCTCAGTTCGACACCGACAAACAGGAAATCGTTCTCTGAGCGGAAGGAGGCGACACCATGGGAAACCTGTATCTGGGCGTCAACATGGAATTCGTGCGGCACGATGACAAGCCCTTCGAGTGGGGCGTCGACAAGGCCGCCGAACTGGGGTACGAGTACGTCGAGCCGATGGTGCATTGGGGCCGCGAGCTGCTCAGCGAGGCGGGCTACTTCCACAGCGTCTCCATGCTGGACGACCCCCTGCGCATCAAGCGCGCGTGCGACAACGCGGGCATCAAGCTCTCCGGGCTGTCCGCCCACACCCCCCTGTGCAAACCGGAGATCAGCACGGAATACTTGAAACAGGCGATCCGTTTCGCGGCCGAGATCGGCGCGCCGGTCATCAACACCGACGAAGGCCCCAAGCCGTCGTGGACCACGCCGGACGAAGACCACGTGTTGATGGGCTACGTGCTGCACGAAGCGGCGCAGGTCGCGGAGCCGCGCGGGATCCTGATCGGCCTCGAACCGCATCAGCAATACAGCAAGGATCCCGACGGACTCGACCGCATCTACGACCTGGTCGACTCGCTCGCCATCGGCATCAACTTCGACACGGGCAACAGCTACCTCTGCGGCCACGATCCCATCGAATGGCTCGAACGCGTCAAGGACCGCCTGGTGCATCTGCACGCCAAAGAGATCCCAGGCCAGCAGGCCGAGGACGAACGCGGCAAGGTGACCGGCACCGCGGTCGGCTGCGCTTGCGGCGAGGGCGTCATCGACTGGGCCGAGGTCGTGCGCGTGTGCAAGAGCGCGCCACGCGATATCGTCATGAGCGTCGAATGCGGTACCGTAGACGAAGCCAAGCGCAGCATTGCCTATCTGCGAGACCTGATCTAAGCGAGGCCAAGCCAAGAAATAGGACGCGGATTCTCGCGGGTTTTGTGGATGCGCGCCGATCAGCCGGTTGTGTCATGCGATGCCCCAATCCGGGATCTGCATCATCAGCGGCCATCGACATCCACAGTAGATCCGCGAAAACCCGCGTCCCATCCCCTCACACCCCCGACTCGAATTCGAAGACGAGAGATACCGCCGGGCCGCCGGAACTGTTGGCTCCCCCCCTCCTTGGCGCGAAGCGCCTCTCCGCTTTTCTTTGCTTCTTTACTTTTCACGAGAAAAGAAAGAAGGCTCTTCAGAGGAATTTGAGCGCCAATTCGGGCTCGGGATGCGCGTCATCGATCCCCCGGCGTTTGTGGCGTTGGTGAAGGCGTCGTAGGGGTGGACTCGGCCGCTGGGGGGACGAGGCGGTTCTCGACGAGGTAGTCGGCAAACAGTTTGCCCTTGAGTTGCCCCCCTTCGAACGTCACGTGGAGCCCATCCACGTAAAGCGCGTCATCTTTGGAGAAGACGGCGGCGAAGTCGAAATAGGACACGTCTAGTTTGTCCGCCACCTCCGCCATCGTGCGGTTGGCGCGTTCCCATTCGGCACGGAACTCCGGCGACGAGACCAGCGGGCGCTTACCGGCCTTTCCCTCATCGGCCGAATCCATCGCGATGGACGCCAGTAGCACGCCCACGCCATCGTGCTTGGCCAGCACGACGAGGTGCTCCAGATTGCGGCGAAAATAGTCGGCGGAATTCGCCGCGAAGATCTCGTCCAGACCAACCTCTTTAAAGACGCCCTGCGGATACGTGCCGTTGGCCACCTGCCGCTCGTATTCGAAGCCCAGGAAAGTGCCGGCGTGGTGGTCGTTGATGCCGATGCTGTATCGCGAATGCGGCTGGGTGAGGCCCAGGCGGATCATGACGCCACGGATGAGCGTGCTGTATTCGAGGATGCTGGGCATAAACACGCCGTGGGTGGCGGGACGCCGGTAGCCCGAATTGTCGCTCTTGTAGGCCTCCGGCGGCCAGACGATACGTGCGAAGACATCGTTGATTCCAAGTTGCACGATGATCAGATCGGGATCCAACTCGACCACTCGCAACGCGAAATTGATCAGAGTCTCATACGACGTCCATGCCGATACCCCAGCGTTGATCACTTCGACATTTGCGAAGCCGCGCTCATGTAATTCCTTCTCCAGCAGTTTCGGGTAAGCGTATTTATAGTGGCCGATGGTGGGGGTGTACGTGGTCGAAGCGCCCATACACACGATTCGAAACACGCCCTCGGGCTTCGGAGACGCGATCTCGTCATCGCGATACCCCATGGAATTGTGGCGGTTGTCGGCGGCGGTATAGTTGGGCGTGGGAATGTAGCCCAGATAGCGATGGGGCTCGTACTTCAGGTATTGCGACGCCAAGTCGGGACGCGCCTGGAGTTGGCGCGCCGAAGCGTATCGGGCAAAACGATCCTGATCGCCGCTCGTATACAGCACGACCCGCGCCGCCACCTCCAGCACGACAAACAGGATCAGCAGTGAAAGCAGCGCCAAGAGTGCGTTCCCCAGACAACCGGCCGCTTTCTTCCGAGCCATACATCCCTCCGGCGGCCTGCCGCCGCAACCGCGTCCCCGGCTGGCCCCAACAGCCAGCCGCGATCGAACTGAGCATACGCGAAGCCCACGCACGGCACAAGAACTCCCCACCGTCCCCAATCGGCGAGTAAGAGTAGGCCATGGGAGACGTACGATGTCTGTTATGCTCCTTTGAGCCTGTGGTAGCGAGTCTATTGCGGATTGCGGATTGCGGAGTTCTCTACCAGCAAGCTGCTCCTGACAGGAACGGTATTCCGCATTCCGCAATAGAGCGGCCAGTGGGCGCGTTTGGCGTGTCCGACGTCTCCAATTGGCGTCACGGCTTGCTCTTA
>JAACEL010000300.1 GCA_011682535.1 Nitrospiraceae bacterium
GAGCAGCGGACGGATCAGGGCCAGGGCACGATCGCGCGCAAGCGGTTCTATGATCTCGAGCGGGAACAAGTCGTCCGGGTTTTCCTTGCGGAACAGGGCCTCGTGCTGGTGGCCGACGGGGATGTAGTACGCATGCATGGGCTTGCAACTAAACGAGATGCCCACCAGTTCCGCGCGCATCGGATCCACGGACGTTGTCTCCGTGTCGACGGCGAACTCGCCCGCGGCGCGCATCTCTTCGATGGCGGCCTGGAGTTGATCCTCGGTTAGCACCAGGGTGTAGTGAAGCTCCTCGTGGGTGTCGGTCTCGGGCAGGCTCTCCTCGAGGAGCGAACGGAAATCGAGCGCGGCGAACACTTCGGCCAGACGCCCCTTGTCGACCTTTTCGCGGCGACAATCCTCCACATCGACGTCCAGCGCTACATCCGTGTCGATCGTGACCAGCTTTCGGCTGAGCAATGCCAGCTCGTGATCTTGTTCGAGCTTCTCGCGCAACTTGCCTTTGATTTCGTCAATGTGTTCGTAGATCCCATCGAGAGATCCGTAGGTGGCGAGCAGTTTCTTGGCGGTCTTCTCGCCCACGCCGCGCACACCCGGCACGTTGTCCGCCGTGTCGCCCATCAGGCCCAGCGCGTCGATGACGCCCGCCGGACCCACGCCGAAGCGTTCGACCACGGCGTCGGGACCACACCACGTTCCCGCGTCGCCTTTCGATGGGTCATACACCGAAACGTGCTCGGATACCAGTTGCAGGAAGTCCTTGTCGCCCGTTACCAGAACGGCCTCCATCCCGGCTTCCTCGGCGCGCCGGGCCAGCGTGCCCATTACATCGTCCGCCTCGACGCCCGCGACACGTAACAGCGGCAGGTCGAGCGCTTCGACCACGGCGTCCATCATCGGAAACTGCTCGATCAGTTCGTCGGGCGTGGCCTCGCGGTTTGCCTTGTACTCTGGATACAGGTCGTTGCGGAAGGTCTTACCGGGCGCGTCGAAGACGACGGCCACGTGCGAAGGTTCCTGTTCGCGCAGGAGCTTGAGCAGGACGCGCGAAAAACCGTAGACGGCGTTGGTGGGCCGGCCGGAAGTGTCGGTGAGGCCGGCGCGGATAGCGAAGAAGGCGCGGTAGGCGAAGGCCGTGCCGTCGACGAGGAAGAGGCGTTCTTTCATGACGAAGTCTCCCGGATCACGTCGAGTACCTCAGCCGCGGCGCGGGCGGAAGCGCCCGGCCCGCCGAGCCGTTCACGCACTTCGTTCAGATCGCGCAGCATCTCGTCCCGCCGTGGGGTGTCGCCGATCAGCTCGAGCGCCGCAGGCAGCACCCGTTCAACGCACGCCTCTTGCTGGATAAACTCCGGCACGATGGGGCGTCCCGCGAGAATATTGGCCAGGCCGATCTGTTTGATGCGGACCAGCCACCGCGCGATGACATAGTTGAAGGCAGTCGTCTTGTAGAGGATGGCCATGGGCACGCCGAACAAGGCGGTCTCGAGCGTGGCCGTGCCCGAGGCCACGAGACAGAAGCGGGCCGCGTGGAGCACTTCGTAGGCCTTGCCGATCACCGTCTCGACTGGAAATCCTTCGAGCGCGGCGCGCACCTGGCGTCCGCGGCGTTCGTCCACGCAGGGCGTGACGAAGCGCGCATCCGGATAGGCTTTGTGGATGCTCCGGGCGACTTCGACCATTATGGGCATGAGGCGCTCGATCTCTTGCTTGCGGCTGCCGGGCAATAGGCCGATCACATGGGAACCCTCGAATTCGCCCGTGGGCTGGAACGACGCGATGTGGTCGAACAGCGGATGGCCGACATAGGCGCAGGGGACGCCGATGTCGTGGTAGAGTTTTTCCTCGAAGGGAAGGATGACGAGCATCTTCTGGATCGCGTCCGCGATTGTGTGGATGCGATCCTTCTTCCAGGCCCACACCTGCGGGCTGATGTAATAGACGACCGGGATGCCCAAGGCCTTGGCCTTCTTCGCCAGGCGGATGTTGAACCCCGGATAGTCGATGACCACCAGGCAGTCCGGCCGCGTTTCTTCGAGACAGGCGATCGTTTCGAGGAAGAGTTGGCGAATAGGGCGCAACGATTGGATGACTTCGGAGAATCCCATGATGGCCTTGGCGGCGAGGTCGTGGTGCAATAACATGCCGGCTTCGGCCATGTGCCGTCCGCCGAGGCCTTCGCAGATGATGGCTGGATCAGCGGCGCGGAGCGCGCGAATGAGGTTCGCGCCGTGGATGTCGCCGGAGGATTCCCCGGCCGAAAAGAAGATGCGGGTCACTGGTGCTCCCGGATGGACTTGATGATGGCTTCGGCCAGTTCGAGCGCGGCCAGCCCGTCTGCGCCGGTCACAACTGGCCGTCTCCGCTCGCGCACCGCCTCGACGAACGAGGCCAATTCCAGCTTGAGCGGTTCCTCGCGTACTACGGGTAGCGCGTCGATCGAGATCCACTGCATAGGCGTGACGCCCTCGGGCATGTTGCCCGGTTTCTTGCGGTATACCAGCACTTCCTGCTCGGTGTAGTCCGTCGAGAGATAGGCGTCGGCCTCGAAGATGCGGATCTTGCGCATCCGCTCCATCGAAATGCGGCTGGACGTCAGGTTGACCACACACCCGGTGTCAAACCGGATGCGCGCGTTGGCGATGTCCTCTTGTTCGGAGAACGCGGGAACGCCGACGGCGTCGAGCGACTCGACCTCGCCGCCCGACAGGGCGCGGACAATGTCGAGATCGTGGATCATCAGGTCTAGCACCACGCTCACGTCCTGGCCCCGGTTGGGGTAGGGGCTGAGCCGATGGCACTCGATGAACCGGGGATTTTTGACCGCTCCGGTCAGGGCCATGACCGCGCCGTTGAAGCGTTCGATATGACCGACCTGGAGGATACGGCCGTTCTCGTTGGCGAGGTGGACCATGTCGCACGCTTCGGCCGAGTTCGTGGCGATGGGTTTCTCCACGAGCACGTCAATCCCGGCTTTCAGCGCTGTCATCGTTACCGAGAAATGGTGCGTCGTGGGCACGGCCACGGAAACGGCGCCGGCCCCCGCCGCAGCCAGATCGGCCACGGATCCGTACAACGGCACGCCGAAGTCGGTGGCTGCCTTGCGCCCGCGGCCCTCGTCCGTGTCGACCACTCCGGCCAACTCCACACCGTCTAAGGCGGCATAGTTTCGGGCGTGGTGATAGCCGAGGTGTCCGACCCCAATTACACCGGCACGTATAGCAGGCATTGAACCATCCTCACTGGGTGGAGATTCAACCGGAGAATCACCGGACCCCCAGGCGTTTATTTCGTGATACCGCGAATCGATTCGCGAACGAACTTGAGGAAATGGTCCCGCAGATCGCTCTCTTCCACAACGGTTTCGATCTCGTGCAGCGCCTGTGTCGTGTTGAGATCCGAGCGGAACATGATCTTGAACATCTGCTTGACCTGGGAGCGTTGGAGCGTGTCGAGGCCGTTGCGCTTGAGCCCCACCGTGTTCGGGCCAAAGCAACAGGCCGGGTTTCCGTCGACCAGCATGTAGGGGGGCACGTCTTTGGACACGCGCGACAGCCCGCCCACGAATGCCATCTTGCCCACGACGCATTCCTGGTGTACGCCCGACAGGCCGCCGATGGTGGCCTTGTCTTCGACGTCCACGTGCCCGGCCAGCGACGCGCAATTGGCCATGATAACGTGGCTACCGACGTGGCAATCGTGGGCCACGTGTGTGTAGGCCATGAACATGCAATTGTCGCCGATGGACGTGATTCGATGCTCGTCGTCGTAGCTGGTCATCGTGCACGCGCTGATGGTGACGTGTTCGCGGATCATGTTCCGGTGGCCGATGGACGTGCGGCCGACCAGGTTTTTCTTGTGCTTGAGATCCTGGGAGAGGATACCGACTTGTGCGCCGCTGAAGAACTGGTTTTCTTCGCCGATGTCGGTTCGGCCTTCGATAACGCAGTGCGGGCCGATGCAGGTGCCGCGGCCGATGACCACCTGCGGGCCGATGACGGCGTACGGACCGATCTCGACATCTTCGCCCAGTTCAACCTTCGGATCGACGATGGCGGTGGGATGTATTTTCATGAAGACATCCTTAAGGAAGATAATGGACCAAGGCAAACAGGGAATGGCATTGGGATAGCACAATCAAGGCTCGAAATCAAGTTTCAGCAGGCCGTTGGGAGGCGCAGCCGTTCCCTTCCCGGGGCCCCCCGGCGCCCTGCCGCGGGGGGCGGTTCTCTTAGGAGCCTGGTCAGAATAAATTGGACAATTCGGCGCTCGTAGATATTGCGATTGAGGGTCGTCTAAAGATAAGCTTAAAGCGAGATGCAGAATGTTCAAGTTATTCTGACTGGGTCCCTAAGTCTTGAAGTCAGGACTCAGAAGAGACTGGGCGGAACGCAGAGGAAGGAGTGCCGGCCATGTTCATTGGCCCCATCCTGCGATGTAGATACATGGATGTTCATGTGCCGCGGGTCTTTACCCAGCGGCGTCTTCTGCTCATAGGAATCGTTGAGAAAGCCGGGTTCGAACCGCTCTACCCCAAGAGGAGCGTCCAATGAGCGACGGAACCGGCGAAAACAGACTGCTGCTCTCCCTGCGGGACGTCAGCCTGTCCTATTGGCTCAAGCGGGGCATATTGAGGCGAAAGAAGCACTACGCCCTGCGCGGAGTGTCGTTCGAGTTGAACGCGGGCGATTCGTTGGGCATCATCGGGCGCAACGGCTCGGGGAAGAGCACGCTGCTCGGCCTGCTGGCCGGGACCATGACGCCCGACACCGGCACGGTGGTGCGGCACGGCGACATTCGCGCTTCGCTGCTTTCACTGCAACTGGGGTTTGTCCAGTACCTGTCGGGACGCGAGAACGCCATTCTCAGCGGCATGTTTCTGGGCATGACCAAGCACGACGTCGAACAACGGCTCAACATCATCGCCGAGTTCGCGGAACTGGGCGACTTCATGGACCAACCCCTCTCCTCTATGCGCGCACGGCTCGGCTTCGCCGTGGCCTTCCAGTTGGACCCCGACATCCTCCTTATCGACGAGGTCTTGGGCGTCGGCGACACCGCGTTCCGCGAGAAGGCGGCCCAAGTCATGAAAGAACGGATACAGTCGCAATCCAGCACCGTCGTCTTCGTCTCGCATTCTGCCCACATGGTGTCTTCTCTTTGCAGCCGCGTTCTGTGGCTGGACCGCGGGCGAATCGTCCAGAACGGACCCGCCGACGCCGTCATCGCCGCCTATGAGGACGCCCTCCTGTCCCACGAGCCCATCCCGC
Organism: Nitrospiraceae bacterium; assembly: GCA_011682535.1. GTDB lineage: Bacteria > Hydrogenedentota > Hydrogenedentia > Hydrogenedentales > SLHB01 > JAACEL01. The sequence continues at coordinate 5,271 of JAACEL010000300.1, forward strand.
GGCAAGGCGAGAGCCCCACGCCCGTCGAGGCGCCGGTGTTCGTGCGCAAGAAGGGAACGGCGAAAGTCTTCATGCTGCGCGACAATACGCTTCTCCCGATACACTCCTGGGAAGAGTTCTCCGGTCTGGGTGGTCGTTCGGCCGATATCCGGGTCCTGCCCGAAGATAAGTTTAAGGAACTCAAAAGCAGCCTTTCGGAATCCGGTTAGGCAGCCCCCGACGCTTGCCTTCTCGCAATTACAGGAGAACAACCCCATGAATCCAGGATTTCTCTTCATCGCCGGGTGCGAACGTTCCGGTACAACCGCCATGGAGCGGCTGTTGAATGGAGATGACCGGATCATCGTCACGCACGAGCGGTTCAAGTTCATCCGGCGCGAGGTAACCCCCGCGCATTTCGCGCTGGACCGCTTCTTCAACCCCATCCCCGAAGAGACCAACGACCTCAACCCGGAAGTCTACGAGCAACTGCGGCAACGCTGGGATAGCGGACCGATCGCCTACCTGGGCGACAAGGTGCCGCTCTACTACCAGGTCATGCCGCACTTGGCCGAGGCGTTCCCCGGCTGCAGGATCATCTACATCCTGCGCGACCTCAACCCCGTCGCATCCTCCTACAACGTGCGCGCCAGCAATCCCGACGACGCCAACTGGCCCGAGCACCGCGACTACCGCGACGCCGTTGCCAACTGGAATGAAAGTCTCAAGCGCCTGTGGAACTTCGTGGAGCGGTTCGGAACTGAGCACCTCTTTGTCGTAAAGTACGAGCGTTTCTTCGCGGGCGACGCGGCCTGCCTGGAGGCACTCTATCGCTTCCTGGAACTGCCCCTGACCGCCGAAGTGCGGCGAAGATTCCGCGCCGCGACGGCCGACTGGCCCGAGCGAAGCGGGAGGGCGCTCCAACTCAGCGATGGGATGAAAGACTACCTCGCCAAGAAGAAAAACGGCACGCTTGAGGCGGCCGCCCTGTCGTTGGCCGAACAATGCGTCGCGCCGCAGGCGGCTGAGACTGTTCGGAACTGCGGGATCTGCGGGGGTTCTGAATTCGAAGAGGGGCCCGGCGGACGGCATAGCGCTACAGGACTGCCTGCCCGATGCGCACACTGTGGATCGCTGGAACGAGACCGGGTCGTCTACGCCGCTTGGGGGGCGATTCCCGAGGCGCGCCGACGCGCCATGTCGGTTCTTTCGCTTAATCGCCATCCGGGACTGCGCGAAGACCAGTTCGCGAACTTCCAGGTCCTGCCTCTGGATCCTGGGGACCAGGCTGCCATTCAGCAGATCCTCGCCGAACTCCCCGCCAACAGTTTCGACGCGATCGGCTGCAACTATCTCCTGCAGCGGATCGAGAACGACCGGGCGGCGGTTCAAGCGATGTTGCGCGCGCTCAAGCCTGGCGGGTTCATTCAGGTTACCGTTCCGAACCCCGTCAAAGTGTTGGCCACCAAGGAACTCGCGGCCAAACCCGGCCAGCCCGGGAGCCGCTACCGTGTCTACGGCGCCGACTTCGGAGAGCGTTTCGACGACGTGTACACCGTTTGCGCGCTAGAACACGATCCCGTTACCGGTACCCCCGAGATGGTGTATTTCCTCACCGAGAGCGACGAGACTCGGAAGATGCTCGGCGGTCTCTGAGCCCAGACCTAGCCTAGGGAACAGGAGGCACGACATAGGCGCGCGCATTGGCGATCTCGACGGCGACGGGTTCCTTGTGCGTCGTACTTGCCTTGATGCCGATCGTGATGGCGCGGCCACTTTTCGGATATCGCGCACTGACGCACAGCGTGTGCCATTCGCCATCGCCAGGATGCGCCGCATCGTCTCTGCCCACCTGCGCCTTCTCTTCGTTGTAGATGCGCAGATAGAGCCTAGCGCTTCCCGAGTTGGGGCAGCGCACGCGCATCTGGAAGAACAGCAGATCGCCGGGACGCAGGAATCGTAGGGATCGCTCCGGCATGAATGACCTGAGATCGACGTCACTCTGGACGGAAGGAGTCACGACCACTCCAGCGCCTTCGCTTTCCGCAGGCCGCACTGCGTCTGCGTTCTTGACCGACCAGGCACTGAGCTTGCCCTTTTGCCACTTCAAGAAGTTTCCGTCTTTCAGCAGTTCGCCAGTCGGCGTGGGGATACAGAACAACGGGGTTTCACCGGCGGCTTCTTGGGCATGGACTGCCTGGAAAGCTCCCCCACCCGCGTACAGATACCCGGCTAGAACAAGGAGAAGGCACAATGGTGGCTGTCTATTTGTCATCATGCGAAACTGCTCCAACACCGCCTAATGTTATCATAGGAAACCTTGCGTTGCAACGCGCAAAGGAACCGCGCTCAGCGGCGCAAAATCGCGGGGTAGAAGGGGGCCTGCGTCAATTTTGGGGGTTTTCATGCCGCGCGTTGCTCCCAGTAGTCTTCGAATCGTCGTGATTGTACGACGCAACGTAGTGCGGCGATGGCATTTGCGCCGCGTACGGTCCATTCCATTCCGGACTGTTTGAGCCGTTGTCCAATGACGGTTTTGCATCCGGCTTCGATGACGTTTCTCTGACAGCAACTTGACAATTCCGTTAGCCAAGTGGTATATTTTGATGGATTTGACAGGTCAAGGGTGTTTTTTGCCTTGTTTGCGAAAAGAACTCTTTGTAAGCTATTCCACAGATTAGATTTACATCGCTTATCAATAAATCGTCCGCCCGTCTCGAAAGACCGCTGACGTGGATTGCGTCGTTGCGCCGACTTGAGAGGGGCACAGTTATACGGGGTAGCGGGTGCCCGTGCCCCGGTTTTCAGGTTGGTCTCGGAATCGCTTTGAAATATTCTCGTGAGATTGTCGCGGAGGTTCTGGCCGCCAATGACATCGTAGATGTCATTGGCGGGTACCTGGAACTTAAACCGGGCGGGCCGGCCCGGTTCAAGGCCTGTTGTCCCTTCCATCAAGAGAAGACCCCTTCGTTTACCGTTAGCCGAGACCGCCAAATGTTCTATTGCTTCGGCTGCGAGAAGCACGGTGACGCCATCAGCTTCCTGACTGAATACGAAGGGCTGCCTTTCGTGGAAGCGCTGCGGCGGCTGGCGGACCGCGCGGGCGTGCGCCTGCCTGCCGTGTCCGCCCAAGACGACAAAGAAGACCACCTGCGCACGCAGTTGATGGAATTCGGGCGCTTTGCGCGCGGCCAATTCGTGGAGTGCATGGCGGACGCGTTGCGCGGCAGCGCCTGCCGCCAATACCTCAAGTCCCGCGACCTGCGCCCTGAGACGGTGAAGCGATTTTCGCTGGGATTCGCGCCCGACGACTGGTCGATGTTGGTCGATAAGGCCCACGCGGCGGGGATCAAGGATCCTGTACTGGAGGCCTCGGGACTGGCCCGGCGCGGTCCGCGCGGCGGTTTGTACGACTTTTTCCGGAACCGGTTGATGATTCCCATTCTGGACGCGGCCGGCAATGTGGTGGCGTTCGGTGGGCGCGACCTGGGTGAGGAGGGACCGAAGTACATCAACTCGCCCGAGAACGCGCTGTACAAGAAGAGCCGGGTGCTCTATGGGCTGCACGAGGCGCGCGATGCGATGCGTAAGGAGAAGCAGGCGATTCTGGTCGAGGGCTATTTCGACCTGATGCGTTGCTTCGACGCGGGCATCGAAAACGTGGTGGCGCCGTGCGGCACGGCGCTGACAGAGCTTCAGGGAGCGCTGATCAAGCGTTATGTGCCGGAGGTGGTGGTGGTGTTTGACGCAGACCCGGCTGGAATTCGCGCGGCGCTTCGCGGTGTTGGCTTGTTGACGGACGCCGGGCTGACCGTGCGCGCCTTGACGCTGCCCGACGGCAAGGACCCCGACGACTACATCAAAGCGCACGGCCCGGACGCCTTTCGAGAATTGGTGTCCAACGCCGCGGATTTCGTGACGTTCTACGCGCGTATGAGTGCCGATCGGCTTGGTACGATCGAGGGACGCGCGGCGGTGGCACGTGAGATTTTCCTGATTCTGGCGCGGTTGAAGGACGATCTGCGCCGTGATGAGTATCTCAAGCGCACGGCCCGGGAACTGATGCTGAACGAATGGACGTGTCAGAGCGAGTTCTCGAAGTTCCTGCGCGAGCAGAGCCAGCGCGCCGCGCGCCGCGAGGCGACCGCCCCGCAAAAAGACGAACTAACTCCGAAGGTGAAACCGGTCAGCCAGGATGACCGCGACTTCGTGGCCGTGTTGCTGACGAACGAGGCGCTTCTCAAGGAAACCAAGAGCCAACTGTCGCCTGCTTCACTGGGCGATGACGCGCTATCGACTGTACTGCGCGCCATGTTCGAGGGTGTCGGGGCCGATCTAGCTCAACGGCTCGATGAGGAGGAAGCGCGCCATCTATACGCCGCGGCGGCCAACAATCACGAGGTCGCGGCGGACAAGGCCGAGGAAATCGTACACAAGCGCACGGCACGTATACGGCGCGATGTGTTGCGGGCCGAGGAGGCGCGTATCCGGCTGGAACTGCAGGAAGCCGAACGCTCGAACGACGAGTCGCGCGTGCTCGACCTGCTGCGCAGGAAGGTTGATATCAACAAGGAAATCGAAAAGGTAGGCGCAACCTGACACCCGCCAGGGCATGCAGACTGCGCATATGGCAGGTTTTGGTAGGATGTGATGTGCGCGCCAAGGGGACGGCGCACGCAGGGTTGAGCAAACACCGAGGACGGAAATGGCCACCAGCACGAAGAGCAGCAAGACCACGAGCGGCGATGTCAGGAACAAGGCGTTGGAGATGACGCGTGGGAAGGGCAGACTGACCTACGAGGACGTCTTTTCTCTCATCCCCGAGCAGGCTTCCGTGGAACAGATGGATGACCTGATGGTCGAGTTGAGCAGCCTCAACATCCAGATCGTCGACGAGTTCCGCGTGGATCGGGAAACGCAACAGGCACAGCAGCAGAAACGGGCCTTGGAAAAGAGGGCCGAGTTGCGCCGCGAAGCCGCCCACGCCCGCCTGGAACGCGCCGACGACCCCGTGCGCATGTATCTGCGCGAGATGGGCCGGGTGCCGCTGCTGAAGAAAGAGCAGGAAGTCGAGATCGCCAAGCGCATCGAGGCGGCCGAAATGGAACTGACGGATGTCCTCCTCAACACGCCCTATACGCTCAAAGAAGTCCAGATGCTCGCAGCGCGGATCCTCGCCGGACGGCTCAACTTTGCCCAGATCACCGAGATCGAAGAACCCCGCAAGCAGTCCAGGTTCGTCAAGAAGCTCCCGGAACTCGTCAACAAGATTAGCAAGATCGAGATCTTGGTCGAGGCCCAGGAAAAGCGCAAGCTGCGCAAAAGTCTGTCTCAGAAGAGCCTCGACAACATCTGCGCGCGTGTCCAAGAACTGCGGGCGGGGCAAGTGGACGTGATCCGCGCGTTCTGCCTCAAGTCCAAAGAGATTATGAAGATCGCGCGGAAAATCAAAGGCCTCAAACGGCGCATCTCGACCGCCCGCGACGAGATCGATCGGGTCGAGCGCGAAGTGGGTTTCACCTCGCCCAAGGTGCATGAGATGGCCGTGCAGATCCGCCGCACGGCGTCGGCCGCGGAGAAGCTCGGTGTCGACCGCGAGGCCATCCTGGACGCGGAACGCCGCCTGCTGCTCGCCCAACGCAAGATCGACCAGATCGAATCGGACGCGCGCCTCGGCTCCGACGCCATCACCGCTCTAATCGACGAAATCCGTTCGAAGGAAGAGAAGATCTACAAGGCCAAGATGGAACTCGTCGAAGCCAACCTCCGCCTCGTGGTCAGCATCGGCAAGAAATACACCAACCGCGGCATGTCGTTCCTCGACCTCATTCAAGAAGGCAACATCGGCCTGATGAAAGCGGTCGATAAGTTCGAGTATCAGCGCGGGTACAAATTCAGCACCTACGCCACCTGGTGGATCCGCCAAGCCATCACCCGATCGATCGCCGACCAAGCCCGCACCATCCGCATCCCCGTGCACATGATCGAGTCGATCAACAAACTCGTGCGCACAAGCCGGCGGCTCGTCCAGGCC
>JAACEL010000301.1 GCA_011682535.1 Nitrospiraceae bacterium
CCGGGAAGGTCACCTCGTTAGGGATGATCCAATGCGAAAGGTCGACGAACGTGATCAGCACGAGACCGGCCACGAGAAGCATGTAGATCGGAGACGCCAGGGTCTGGCCGAAACGCCAGTAGACGCAGGCGAACAGCACACCGGTCAACGCCTCCACCAACGGGTATTGCCAACTGATGACCTCGCCGCAACTGCGGCATTTAGCGCCCAGAATAAGCCAACTGAGCACGGGGATGTTGTCATACCAGGCGATGTTGTTGCCGCACTTGGGACAACGCGAGCGCGGCTTGATCACCGATTCGTTTTCGGGCAGACGGCAGATACACACGTTCAGAAAGCTGCCAATCATGCTGCCCAACACGAACGAGATTATTAGAAAGAAGGTATCTAGAGCTTCGAGGGCGTTTTCCAACTTCGCAATCCCAGTGGTTGTCCCAGCGTGCCGTCCGGGCTATTGTCCACTAACCATCATCTCCGAAACAAGCAAGGACGGCGTACCCGTTGCTCCGAAAAACCGCAAGTCCGAGCCCACCATCGCCACGTCTTGCAGGAAGTCCTTCAAGTTACCCGCTATGGTCACCCCGCGCACCGGCGCGCCGAGTCGGCCGTTCTCGATACGCAATCCCTGGATCCCCAGGCTGAAATCGCCCGAGATCGGATCGGCCATATGGACGCCCATGGCGTGCGTGACGAACAAGCCGTTTCCGGCCTCCGCCAGCAACTCCTCCTGCGAGCGTGTGCCGGGCTCAAGAAAAACGTTCGTGGCGCCAACTTCGGGCACACCCCGGAACCCGCCACCGCGGCACGCGTTGCCGGAAGAAGCCAGCCCCATCCGGTGCGCGGTGTACGTGTTCTGGAGAAAACTCTTCAGTGTTCCTGCGTCGAGCAAGGTCGTGCGCTGAGCTGAAACGCCCTCGGCGTCAAAGGGGGCGCGATTGAGTCCTTCCGGGAGATCGTTTTGATCAACGAGGCTCACGGCTTCAGAGGCGACGGTCTCCCCCACGCGATCGATGAACAGAGACTTGCCCTTGAGCACCTGGCTCGCAGTGAGACCCGGCAACAGGATCCCCAGAAACTGAGCGGCCACGCCGTTCTCCAGGACGACTGGCATGGCCTTCGTTTCGCACGCCCTTCCGCCCAAGGCGCGTGTGGCACGGCGAACGCAGCCCGCCGCCACCCAATCTTGGCGAAGCGCCTCGAACGTAGCGCCGAAATCCCACTCCCAACCCATCTCGGAATCCGAGCCCTCGCGCGAAGCCAAGGCCTCCTGCGCCGCCGCGGCAACCACCGAACAGGAGCAGTAGGCGTTGCGGAATGACCGCCGAAGCCCACGCGAATTCGCGATGGCAAACTCTCCGCGCGTGTCGCCGTAGCTGGCCTGTTGCACATGAGCGATCCGCGGGTCGCCGTCCAACACCTTCCGCTCGAGTTCACGGCAGAACGTCACCTTGCGTTCGACGGGGATCTCCCCGAACGACTCCTGCGTCCAGTCGTCGTCGGAAACCTCCGCTCCCTCCGGCAGCACGTTGTGTTCGTCCGGGTCGCTTGCGAGGGCATTCTGCCACGCCGCCTCTACGATGAAGTCCAATCCATCATCCAAAGCTGTCGTATAGGCGAATCCCATCCGGCGATCGTCCGTGAACAGACGGACGCCCAAGCCGATGGCTTCGGAGAACTCCAAGGTCTCCAGCTTGCCGCCGGCCACGTCGATGGTGAGATTGACATCGTGCGTCCAGACCACGTCCGCGTCGGACGCCTGTCGCTTGCGCGCGGCGTCCATGGCCTGCTGCAGCAAGGCTTCGCTCACGCGCTGTCCTTTCCTTTCGTGGCGTCCACCAACGAACGCACGAAGTCCCCCACCTTGGCGGGCATGTCGGGCGCTTCACCCAACTCGCCCACCATCCGAACGATGGCGCTGCCCACGACGACGCCGTCGGCGTAACCCGACACCTCCGCCGCCTGCTCGGGATTCGATATTCCAAAACCCACCACGACGGGTTTGTCGCTGAAACCTTTGATCTCAGCGACACGCCCCTTTACCGAGGCTTCGACGTCGGCCCGTTCGCCCGTCACGCCCGTGCGTGAAACATAGTAGACGAACCCCGTCGACGCCTGCGCGATGATCTCGATACGTTCAAGCGAACTGGTCGGAGCGGCCAGAAACACCGTTGCGATGTCTTTCTCATCGAGGCGTTGCCGGTATTCCCCCGCCTCTTCCGGCGGCAAGTCCACGCAAAGCACCCCGTCGACACCCGCGTCCGCCGCATCCTTCGCGAACGAAGCGAGACCGTACGCCAGCACCGGGTTGAAATAAGTGAACAAGACCAGCGGAATCTGAGTGCGTTTACGTAGCGTCTTGATGCGCGCCACGATGTCGTGCAGCGAGACATTATGCTTCAGAGCCCGCTGTGCAGCTTCCTGATTGACGACACCGTCGGCCACCGGGTCCGAGAACGGCACGCCGAACTCGATGATGTCCACCCCGGCCTCTTCAAATTTCAGCACCAGTTCTTCGGTGTAGTCCAACGTCGGGTCGCCCGCCGTGATGAAGGCAATGAAGGCCGTTTTCTTTTCTTCGGAAAGCGCGTTGAAGCGCGCGTCGATGCGGTTCATGTGAGATCCTCCGACAGAATGAAGCGCGCGGCCTGATGCACGTCCTTATCACCGCGGCCCGACATGTTCAGAATCACAACCTCGCCAGGATCCATCCGCGGCACGACCTTGCACGCGTGGGCGATGGCGTGCGCGCTCTCCAGCGCGGGGATAATCCCCTCAAGTTCGCTAATCAGTTGGAACGCATCGAGTGCCTCATCGTCCGTGGCGTAGGTGTACTCCACCCGGCCCGAGGTGAACAAACAAGCGTGCTCCGGACCGACGCTCGCGTAGTCGAGGCCTGCCGACACGCTGTGTGTCCCTAGAATCTGACCGTTCTCGTCCTGCAGCACATAGCTGTAGGCGCCTTGCAACATGCCCAACTTCCCACCCGCAAACCGCGCCGCATGCTGACCGCTTTCGATGCCATACCCGCCAGCCTCCACACCGATCATCCGGATTGCGTCCTCGCGCAAGAACTCGAAGAAGAGGCCAATCGCGTTGCTGCCCCCGCCCACACAAGCGATCAGACAATCGGGTAGCCGTCCCTCCTGCTCCATGATCTGCTGGCGTGCCTCACGTCCGATCACGCTCTGGAAACCGCGGCAGATCAGCGGAAACGGATGCGGACCATGGACGGTGCCCAGCACATAGTGCGTGTCGGCGACGTTCGTCACCCAGTCGCGCAGTGCTTCATTGATCGCGTCCTTCAGAGTCTTGCTGCCCGAGTCGACCGGCACAACGTTCGTGCCCAGCAGCTTCATACGAAACACATTCAGCTTCTGGCGCTCGATGTCCTCGGTACCCATGTAGACGTCGCAATCGAACCCGAACAACGCGGCGGCCGTCGCCGTAGCGACACCATGTTGGCCTGCGCCGGTCTCGGCGATGAGACGGCGTTTGCCCATCCGTTTCGCCAATAGCGCTTGTCCCAGGGCATTGTTAATCTTGTGCGCGCCGGTATGGGCGAGATCCTCGCGCTTGAAATACACCTTCGCCCCGCCCAGGTGTTCGGTGAAACGTTTGGCATAGTAAAGCGGCGTTGGACGTCCCACGTAGTTGATCTGCAACGCCCGCAACTCCGCCTGGAAGGCATCGTCCTCGCACGCCGCCGCGTAGGCCTGCTCCAGCTCGTCCAACGCGCACATCAGGGTTTCGGGGACGTATTTCCCGCCGAAATCCCCGTAGCGCCCGCGCGCGTCAGGATATGGGTGTTTGGGCGTTTTCGATGAATCTGCGAATTCGTTCATGATCCTTTTTCCCGGGCGCTCTCTCCACGCCCCCCGAAGTGTCCACGCCGTACGGACGCACGGTTCGAACCGCCTCTGCCACGTTATCGGGCGTCAGGCCACCCGCCAGAATAATCGGACGTCCCAATGCCACGGCATCGCGCGCCCGTTGCCAATCGCAGGTCACTCCCGTGCCGCCGTGTGCGCCGCGAACGGACGCGTCCAGCAGGTAGGCCGACGCCGGGTAGGCCAGCATGGCGCGCGAGTCGAAGCCGGCCGGCACCCCGAACGCTTTGATGGCCCGCGGGCCCAACGCGCGGCAGTCTTCCACAGACTCCTCACCACACAGTTGGACGCGGTCCACGAACCCGAGGTACTCAGCCAAGCGCTCGATTGGTTCGTTCACACACACCGCCACGCTCAGCACAAACGGCGGCAGTTGCTGGATGATGGCGCAGGCCTCTTCAGGATCGACATAGCGGTTACGGGCCTTTGCCTCCTCCGCGAAGACGAACCCCAACGCATCGGCTCCCGCCTCGCAGGCCGCCAGCGCATCTTCCAGGTTCGTTATGCCGCAGATCTTAACTTTCATCGCACCCCAGCAGTTCGTGGATAGTGGCGCGAATGTCCCGGCTCGTAACCAAGGCCTCGCCAACCAAGATCGCGTCCACACCACCGTCCTCCAGCATTCGCACGTGGTCGCGTGTGTGGATTCCACTCTCGCTGACCAGCACGTTACCGCCGGGGACAAGACGTTTCAACTCCAACGTCGTCTTGATATCGACTTCAAACGTGGTCAGGTTCCTGTTGTTAATACCGATGATATGTGCCCCGGCCTCGAGCGCACGCTCGATCTCCTCGGCCGAGTGGGTCTCCACCAGCGGCGCCATCCCCAGCGAAACAGCCAGATCCCGGTACTCTCTGAGCTGCGTGTCGTCCAGGATGCGCACGATCAGCAGCACGGCATCCGCCGAATGGGCACGCGCCTCGTAAATCTGGTATTCGTCGATAATGAACTCTTTGCGCAGGCACGGCAGTTTGACGTTCTGGTGAACCGTGGAGAGATCATCGAGCGACCCGCCGAAGGACGGGCCATCCGTCAGCACCGAGATAGCGCTGGCGCCCGCGGCTTCGTACAACGCGGCCAGTTGTACCGGATCCGCGTCCGCAATCAACACTCCCTTCGACGGAGAACGGCGCTTGATCTCAGCAATTAGCCCAATGCCCTCACGGCGCAATGAGTCTCGAAAAGGACGCGGCTCGCGCACCTGCTCAATGGCCTCCAGCAGTTCCGATTGCGGAGTCTCGGCCTTCCGCTCGTCGACTTCGCGCCTCTTATAGGCACAGATCTTGTCAAGAATCATGCGAAGCTCGTACCAGTTTCTCAAGAGCGCTCCAAGCGGCCCCTGAATCGATCGATTTTGCCGCAAGAGCTACCGCTTCCGGCCACTCCGAAGCGGCTTCACCCGCAATGATCGCGGGCGCGGCGTTCAGAACGACAATGTCGCGGCGCGGACCGGTTCCGCCCCGAAGAACATCGCGAAGGATTTCCGCATTCTGTTCGGCATCCCCGCCCAGCAGCGCCTCGCGCGGCGCCGGGGACAGCCCAAAGGTCTGGGGAGCGATAGTATATTCCTTGACCTCCCCGCCCTTCGCCTCCGCCACGAAAGACGGACCGGAGAGGGTCAACTCGTCGAGTCCGTCCGAGCCTGCCACGACAAAAGCGTGGCGGGATCCCAGATTAGCCAGTACCGACGCAATCGGCGCTACCAGAGCCTTGTCGAAAACGCCCTGCACCTGGCCACAAGCGCCCGCCGGATTCGTGAGCGGGCCAAGGATGTTGAATACCGTTCGCACCGCCAACTCGCGGCGCGGACCGGCGACGTGCTTCATGGCGGTGTGGAGCGTGCGCGCGTACAAGAAACCGATCCCCACCTCGTCGATGCAGCGTCCCACGACTGCTGGCCCGGCCTCGATGTTCACCCCCAGAACTTCGAGGACGTCGGCGCTTCCGCACTTGCTCGTTGCGCTGCGGTTGCCATGTTTGGCCACGGCCACGCCGCACCCCGCCACCACGAAGGCAGCCGTCGTCGAAATGTTGAACGTGCCCGAATGGTCGCCACCGGTGCCGCACGTGTCCACCAAAGGCCGCCGCGAAGTCTCCACGCGGGTGGCCATTTCACGCATCGTGCTGGCCAAGCCAGTGATTTCGTCTACCGTCTCCCCCTTCATGCGCAAGGCCACCAGGAAACCGCCGATCTGCGCCGGGGTGGCTTCACCCGACATGAGCGTGTGCATGGCGGCCGAAGCCTGCTCACGGGTAAGGTCGTTTCCGTCTACCAGAGTGGCGATGAATTCGTTCAGCATGATGGAGTTCCTTGGGGGCCTGGAGAAAGGCAGAACGCTCAACTTCAACAGGGGTACCAAAGCTCGCACTTTAGCAACGGCAGCGTCAGAAAGTCAAGATTCACGGTGGTTTCACGGTGGTTTCCGAGATTTCTCACCAATCGGTCCGAGACACAAACCCCTCTTCAAGAGT
>JAACEL010000302.1 GCA_011682535.1 Nitrospiraceae bacterium
GGATGGTCAACACGCAACAGGTGATCACGTGGGACCCCTCATACTTCGGGTCGCCAGGGCAGCAGGTCAAGCTCAAGCTCTTCCAGGGTTGCCGCTTCCATTCATGGATAAGCGGACCTACGGACAACGATGGGAATTTCCTGTGGCGTGTTCCGTGCGACCTTGAGGCGGGTGATGACTATCAGATCCAGATCTACTCGGTGTCGGATTTCTCATTGATGGACTTCAGCGACGCCGACTTTACAATTCTGCAGCCGACATGTCTTGTATGGCCGGAGTGGGGAGTGGAATGGGTGGCAGGCAGCCAAGAAACCATCCTCTGGGAACCGGACTGCTTCGGCTCATCTGAAGAGCGAGTGAAGCTGAAGCTGTTCAAGAATTGTCGATTCCACTCATGGATCAGCGGGCCGACTCCCAACGACGGTGAGTTCCTGTGGCGCGTCCCCTGCGAGACTGAACCGGGGTCCAGCTACCGCATCCAGATATACGCGGAATCTGACTTCTCGCTGATGGACTTCAGTGATGGAGACCTTGCGATTGTCTCACCCGCGTGCCTTGCCACGCCCAATGGCGGCGAGGAATGGATGGTCAACACGCAACAGGTGATCACATGGGATCCCGTGTATTTCGGGTCCCCAGCGCAGCAGGTCAAGCTCAAGCTCTTCAAGGGCTGCCGTTTCCATTCATGGATAAGCGGGCCTACGAACAACGATGGGACGTTCTGGTGGCGCGTCCCATGCGACCTCGAAGCTGGCGATGACTATCGTATCCAGATCTACTCGGCTTCGGATTTCTCGTTTCAGGACTTCAGCGACGGCGATTTCACAGTCCTGCAGCCAACGTGTCTGACGGTTCCTGACGGCGGCGAACAATGGGTGATCGGTAGCCGCCCGAGGATCTCCTGGAATCCGGTGTGTTTCGGGGATCAGGACGATTTCGTGAAGCTGAAGCTGTTCCAAGGATGCGGATTCTACGGATGGATCAGTGGATCGACACCCAATGATGGGACATTTGACTGGACGGTGCCAGGAAACGTGGCGCCAAGCTGGGATTACCGCGTCCAGATCTACTCGGTGTCCGATTTCTCAATAATGGACTTCAGCGATGGGGACTTTGGCATTCTGGCAGGGAAGTAGGCCTGAGGGTTCGCGGTGAGAAGGCGGCGGAGTCCAAGCCGGGAGAGCCCAGCCTCGTGCTGGACACGGAAACCGTCCCGCTGCCGCGGACGCCGGATTTGTCCGTCCACTGTGTCGGGCCAGAAGGTGTATCTGACGAATTCATCAACGGGCTGCAGGGACGGCGACTGTCTGCCCGGTGGCGCAAACCGACGAAAAGAAGAACCCAGGAAGAACCAATGTTTGTCAGAAGTGAATAACTTTTGCTTTCGATCGAAGATGAGTTGGCCAATAAGCGACCGAGAATCCATCAGACTTAACAATGCAAGTATCCTTATTGAACCTTACCTAATCCACCGGCTGTACCGTTCATGCGTGCATTTTGGGTCTGTGGATCTTGTGTGAATGCGGTGGGTTTACACAGGGAACGTGTCTTAGGAACGTACCTGAGGCCGTGTTTGTGAAGTAGAGCATTCGGATGAGCAACTGGAACAAGGCGGACCGGCGCCAAGCGAGTCACGGCGTGATCCGTCGCTGGAATGGCCAGCGGATTCCGACCAGGCGTCCGCTGGCATGAAAATTGCGGCCTTGGTGAGTGTCGGAGAGTTCGCGTATGGCAGTCGGGGAACTCCGGGTGGAGAATGTGGCATGTCCAGGAAAGCTAACTCGAACGAAAACGGCGACGATGGGGTCTTCTCGCCTCTCCATGGGAGGCTATTGGGGAATGATCCGAAGATCCGCGAGATTAATGAGTTTATCGGGGAACTGAAAGAGACAGATTTGACGGTATTCATCTCGGGTGAAACCGGAACGGGCAAGGATATAGTCGCGAGGTTGATTCACGGCCTCCACTCGCCTCAGCAAAGACCTCTCGTGAAAATCAACTGTCCGAGCATCCCCCAGGATGTCCTGGAGAGTGAGCTATTCGGACACGAACGAGGGGCATTCTCGGGCGCCTATACTTCCCGGCCCGGGCGTTTTGAAGTCGCGCGTGATGGCACGGTCTTCCTGGACGAGATTTGCGAGACCTCCCACCAGTTTCAGAGCAAGCTCATGCAATTGCTGGACGGTGAGCCCTTCATGCGTATTGGAGGCACGGTTCCCATCCCGATGAAGGCGCGGGTCATTGCCGCAGCGAACACACCTCTGGCTGTTGCGGTCGCCCAAGGACGCCTGCGCAAGGACATTGCATTCCGTCTCAACGAAACTGTCATCCACTTGCCGCCCCTTCGTGAACGGCGAGATGACATCCCGCTGCTCGCCGAGCACTTCAACTACCACGCGCAGAAAGCGCTCGACAAAGAACACGAGGAATTGGACTCTGAGATTCTGGAAGGCCTCAAGAGGCTCGATTGGCCGGGCAATGTGCGTCAGCTTTCAGGCCGGGTCAAGGAATTCGTAGCAACGGGTTCACGCAGTGCGCTCCTTGCTCCGGAAACCCTAGGTGTTGCCACCACTTTCAGTACGGATACGGACATAAGCAAGGCTGAATCCACAGTCCCGAATTCGGAACTCGTGAAGAGTCGGTTCATGTCTCTCTCTGAAGCGAGAAGGCGGGCCTTAGAAAAGGCAGAGCGGACGTTGATTGAGGATACCTTGCGTCACACGCTCTGGAATCGGCGCAAGGCCGCAAAGCTATTGGATACAAGCTACAGTTCACTTCTCCGGCGTATTGCCAAGTACCAAATTGGGAAGTCGTAGTCTGTGTTAAGGGGAGGATTGGCGTTGTCAAGACAGAGTGTATTCTTGGCCCGTTATGTAGCCGCCGTGGTGCTCGTATTCGGTTTACTTGCCGGATGCGCTACTCGGTCCGCTTCGAAGGTTCCGATCGAGGCCTCCGGCCCGGACGGTTCCATAGACGGTGGAACGTCCGGCGAGAGCATCGTAGTGCCTACCGAAGTACTCATGGGAAGTGGCACCTCCAGTACGGAGGCCAAGCAGCCCGAAGTGCCGGATTCCCCGGCACCCGAGGTAGATCTGACTTACAAAATCGGACCTGGGGATAAACTGAATTTCCGCTCTTTTGATGATGAAACACTCAGCATGCAGGTGGTGGTGCGTTACGACGGCTATGTTTCGTTCCTAGTGATACCGGATTTGAAAATCGGCGGCCTCTCCCGTGAAGAGGCGGAGGAGTTGCTGAGAGAAGAGTATTCCGAGTTCTACGTGGCGCCAAAACTGACACTGTCTATCGTTGAGACGAGTAGTAAGTTGTTCACGGTCCTGGGCGAGGTCACCAGACCGGGTGAGTATCCCTACAACCGACCAATCAGCCTCCTCGACGCCATAACGGCCGCGGGCGGCATGCGTGTGAGCCAGCGGGGCGGTGACTCCTATATGGGTGCGACGGGGCAACTTGTGAAAGCGACTCTCATTCGCCCCTGCGGAGACGATCGACAGGTACTAGAATATGACATAAGCGGTTTTGGCAAGCCGGGTCACAGTTCGGCCTATACGCCTGTGCTGCCTGGAGATATCGTCCATGTTCCTGAGAGTGCGAATCTCGTGTACTTGCTTGGCGAAGTGCGGCAACCCAGGGTGTATGCGATATCCGAGGGACTCACGCTTATTCGTCTGCTGTCTCTAGCCGGCGGGTACAACGAGTCCACGGCCCGGCTTCGACATGTTGTTGTCACGCGTGAGATCAGCGACACGGAAACAAAGCTCATGACCTTCGATGTGCGCAAGAACATGAAGGCAGGAACGGATATGCTGCTGCAGGCGGGCGACATCATCTACATGCCGCGCAAGAAGCTTGTCGACCTCGCAGATTTCATACGGCGGGTCACCGCGCCGGCCAGCGCCGCCATGAGCTTCTCGCAGCAGGTGCTGGGCCTGTACAACCAAGCCTATGGTGCTTACTACACCAAGGAGCGCTACAACCTGATTTACGGGAACAACACCAGTCCGGACCTACTCAACAGGTTCTTTCAGCAAGATCTCACCGACCTGATAATGACCCTGCCCGCACTGCAACTTGCCCCCTAGCGCGGCGAATAGGTGCCCCATGAACCGAGATGACCATTCCATGACAAGCGTTCCCATTCCGGATATGCCGATGGTGCCTAGCGACGGGTTCGTATTTGACCCCAAGCGATTCCTGTGGCTTCGTGGTCCCATGATGTTGGCCATCGCATTATGCGTTGGCATTCCTGCGGCCATCGCGGCATGGTTCCTGGTGCCGGCGAACTACACGGCCACTGCCGAGATGCGCTTCCTGTCGGACGAGCCCTACGTGCTCAGCGCAAACAAGGGAGCCCTTCCGTACCAGCAATTCGTCAGCACACAGACGAGCCTGATAACCGGTACCACGGTGCTATCCCGGGTGTTGGACTCTCCAGAAATCCGCAGTATCCCCTCGCTGGCTGCCGCGAGTAGCCCGTTGGCGTTCCTCAGGAAACGAATCAGGGCCAATTCTCGGCGAGGCAGCGAGATCGTCATAGTCACCTGTTCGATGCAGGAGAAGGATGGTGCACTGCGCGTACTTGAAGAGGTTGTGGAAGTGTACTTGAACTTCGTCTTGGGCGAGCAGGCCAGCAGGGGCATGGATCGCCTGGCAATGCTGACACAGGAGCGCGCCGTACGGCAGTTGGAGTTGGAGGCGCAACTGACGAAGATCCGAGAGATGCACCGCGCCATGGGAATTCCCCTTGTCGGCGAGACACCATTGGATACGGGCGAAGCGCGGCTGTACAAAGAGAAGTATGTCCAGGCGCAGGAGGACCTTGCGAAAGCCCAGAGGGTGCTGGGGGAGTCCGAGAGACGGATCGCGAGTCTGGAGAACCTCGTTGACAATCTCTCGAAGGGCACGCCTCTCTATGACTTCGGGATTGAGGAACGTGTGAGCGCTGATATACGTGTGAGTGCGCTTCGCGGACAGGTGGTGATGATACAAGCCAGTCTCGCAGGAACCGAGCAAACGCAACGGGAGAACTTGCCACACCGCCAGAACACGGAGAAGGAGCTGAAGTCTCTTAGAGAGCATCTGGCCTCGGTTCAACTTGAAGTGCGCAGAGAAGTGCTAGAGTCCATGCGCACAACGCAGACTGAACAACTCGGAATGATCCAAAACGAGTTGGAGGATGCGCAGGAACGCGTCAACAAGTTCAAGCAGCTAGTCGACGAGTACGATCTGAGCCTTTCCGCTACAACGAACCAGTACGTTGAACTCAACAATCTCAAGAGCAAGGCGGCGGAAACGCGCACGATGCTTGCACAAGTGAGCAGCAGCATAGCCACCATCAATGTCGAGAGCAATGCGCCCGCCCGCATGGCACTCGCGGCACCGGCGACAGCCTCTGGGAGCAGGCCTGATTATACGAACCGGTTGATGGTGACGGCCATCGCGTTGGCGGCAAGTGTTGGACTGGCGTTGGCGTTGGGCTTGTGGCGCGAGCTTGCGGACCAGGAAGTCCGGTCTTCGCTGGACCTATCCCGGATGACCCCGCTGCCCGTTATCGCTGCAATCCCACACGCGGATGAAGACTCCCTTCCGGACTCGGCAGACTTGGCGCTCCTTACCGAGCAAGCGCCCCTGTCCGCGCTTGCGGACGCATACCGTTGCGTTCTTGCGCGGGTGCTGAATCCGGATAGGGAGCCAGGGGAAATGAGATCCTTGGCCGTAGTGAGTCCGGCCCCGGGCGATGGCAAAAGCTCGTTGACGACCAATCTGGGTATAGCGCTGGCACGGGCAAGGAGGCGCGTCTTGATAGTCGATCTCTCCTATCGGCGCCCCACCCTAGAAAGTTATTTTCACTCTTCAAACGAGGAGGGTCTCGCTGAGATCCTTAACGGGAAAATAACCTGGGACCAGGTAATACGATCCACCCACGTAGATGGGCTCTCCGTGTTGGGACCGGGATTTGACACCGGCGACCTGGTCGGAAGAATCCCCTCACAGGTCATGGTCAAGTTCCTGGAGCAAGCAGCGGCACAATTTGACCACGTCATTCTCGACACGACACCCTGGCTCATCATGGCGGATGCCAGACTAGTAACCCCGCTGGTCGGCAGTGTTCTGGTGGTGGTGGGTTCAGGGACGTCCACCCTTGGAATGGTCAGGCGTTGCCTGCGAGAGCTAATCGAGGTCAAAGCAAACGTGGTCGGCGTTGTATTCAACCGCGCGCGCAGCACAGCGGGTGGATATATGAAGAAGAATCGCGAACTGTACTATAGTTATAGTAACGCCGCAGACGTCGACAGCCGCGAGGCCATGCCAGCGGTAGCGGGCGTGGGTGGTG
>JAACEL010000303.1 GCA_011682535.1 Nitrospiraceae bacterium
GAAGGCCGGAAGCAAGCTTCCTCAGCGAAAGCGCAAGCAAGCTTGCGCACTCCAAAGAGCCCTTCGGGCTCATCCGTACCGACTTTTGGCGGGGCAATCCAAGTGCAACTTGGGAACGAAGAAAAACATCGCGCTGGCACGCTCGGGTAAGTGATTCCCGGACCCAAAGCCCGACAAACGGCTAACGGGACGATGAAAGCGACACGCCCCCGCCGGATCCCTGCTCGGTGGTTCCATTTTTTGCTTCATATCCGAGGGGGGCCATGTTATACTAGTGACCATGGCATTCGGCCCTCGATAGGCCGCTGGTGCGGCTGACAGGGGATAGTACAGAGCTTGGGCCTGAGCATGCCATGCGTCTGGCGCCATGGGTAGGGTGAGACCGGAGGATACTCTGGGATAGGCCGGGGTCGCGGTGACGCCGTTTGGGGGCAGCAGTACACGGAACGGCGACGCCGAATTCGCAGTGTGGCCGTCGGCACTTCCACTTCGGGTGCGCTTCCTGTGTGTGCCGGTTCGCACGGCACATTACGAAAAGGGAGCGGCATGATCTCACAGTTTCGGGAGGTCGATCGCGCAATCGCCTATCTGCTCGGCGCACTCGAAGAATGCACCTCCAACACCCATGCCCATGTGGCTTTCTACGATGGCAAGGCGACACCGTCCGCAGCCCGCGCAGTCGGCATCTCCCAACTGACCGCGGCGTTGGAGCGCTTCTGCCGGCATTTCCCAGAGGCAACGGTGGTCCTCGAGTCGGACGGCAAAACGGGGCCGCTGTTTGCGCTGCAATGCCGTTGTCCACGTTACATCAAACGCGCGTGTCCCCACCACTGCAAGGGAATCGAGGATCGTCCGGTGGTAAGTGTGGCGGTCTGTCTGGCTGATCGGCCGCCCACTGAGGAGGAGCAGCGCGAGACGTTGCGCGCCATCTTTCGCGACGTGGAAGAGTTCAAGCAGCTTGAGAAGAAGAAGCGGGGGAAGCTGGGGCACAGGCATTCGTCTTGGCGCCCGCCGGGGCACGCACACCATCACCGTTGAGCGGACGGCCCCGCAAGGCGGCGGCGTCCGTTGACATTGCCTTCCTGGCTGATACACACTGCTGGGCAAGAAGGAGAGGCGGTCCCGTCTGGTGCGGGTGCGCCCTGTTTTCATGTCAACGGCGCGCGGTGGTTTCATGAGACGGCATCCCATACACCTGTTCCTGTCGTGTCTGCTGGCCGCGGCGGGGGCCTTGGCTACGAGCGCAGCGCGAGCGTCCAGCGACGGCCTAGCTGTGTCGGCCGACGACGGCCTAGCCGTGTCGGTGAGCATTGCGCCCTATGCCGGGCTGGTGGAACGGCTGGGCGGGCGCCATGTGCGCGTGTCGGCCTTGCTGAAGCCGGGGCAGGAGCCGCATGACTTCGAGCCGACGGCGAGGCAGGTGATGGCACTGGCGCAGGCCGACGTCTACTTCAAGGTGGGCACGCTGCCGTTCGAGTCTCCGTTGCTCAAAAAGGTGCGTGGGAGTCATCCGGCGCTGGTGGTGGTGGACACTTCGCAGGGAATCGCGCCGGATGTGAAGAGCCTGGCCGAAACGGATCCGCACGTGTGGCTCAATCCGGCGCACTTGGGCCATGTGGCGCGTCAGGTTGCGGCGGCGCTGATCGGCGCGGCGCCCTCGGCCAAGGAGGACGTGGAGAAGAATCTGGGGGCGTTCTTGAAGGATCTGAAGGCGGCTGACGAAAGTATACGCCGGCGCCTGGCGCCGTATTCGGGACGGACGGTGCTGGTGTTCCATCCGGCGCTGGGCCACTTCGCGGCGGCCTATGGCTTGAAGCAGCGTGCGGTGGAGATCGAAGGCAAGAGCCCCACACCCCGCCAGTTGCAGGATCTGGTAAGAGAGGCTCGTGAAGAAGGCATACGGACGGTGTTCGTGCAGCCGCAATTCGAGAAAACGAGTGCGGGCGCCGTGGCGCGTGCCATTGGGGCGTCTGTCGAGGTAATCGACCCGCTGGCCATGGATGTCATGAGCGGCCTGGAAGACATCGCCGCGAAGGTCGAGGCGGCGCTGGCGCGGGAAGACGGCTGAGTTTGTCCCGCGCGCCACTAGGGGTCCGGCGATTGAGATGTCACGATACTATTCCGGGCCAAGGAGAACGCGAGCCGTGTCGAATGAACCCGTGGCCGCCCTGAGGGACGTCACGTTCGCTTATGACGTAGCGCCGGTGCTCGACGGCGTCACACTGACGATCCATGCGGGCGAGTTGCTGGGCGTGGTGGGTCCCAATGGGGGCGGCAAAACGACGCTGCTAAAGCTGATTCTGGGGCTGCTCGCGCCGGCACGCGGCCGGGTGGAGGTTTTCGGACGCGCCCCCCGGCATGCACGCCACCGCATGGGATATGTACCTCAGCATGCGATGTACGATCCGCGTTTCCCGGTGACGGCGCTGGACGTGGTGCTCATGGGGCGGCTGGCGCTGCACTGGGGCGGCTGGTATTCGCGCCAGGACAAGGCGGCGGCGCTCGAGGCGCTGGACGAGGTGGGGCTTGCGGATATGCGGGGGCGGCCGTTCCGGGCTCTGTCGGGGGGTGAACGTCAGCGCGTGCTCATTGCCCGCGCGCTGGTATCCGACCCGGAATTGCTTCTGCTCGACGAACCGACGGCCAATATCGACGCGGCGGTGGGCGAGCGCCTGCTCGACATATTGGAGTCGCTGAACCAGCGCATGACGATCGTGATGGTGTCGCACGACCTGGGTTTCGTCTCGAACATCGTAGGCAGCGTGGCGTGTGTGAATCGGAAAGTGGTCATCCATCCGACGACGGATCTCACCGGCGAGGCCATTCAGGATCTCTACGAGGGCGAATACCGGCTGATCCGCCATGACCACCGCTGTGCGGAAGAGGGTCATTCGCATGTCTGAATTCGTGGCGGCCCTGTCCGACGGCGACATCCCCTTCCTCCGCTATGCGTTGCTGGCGGGGCTGGTGGCGAGTGTGCCGTTCGGCATCATGGGCGCCTACGTCACGACACGGCGCATCTCTTACATCGCAGGTTCGATTGCGCACTGTGCCTTGGGGGGGGTGGGCGCGGCGCTGTACTTTCAAAGCCGCTTGGGCCTGGAAGAGTACGGCATGCTCCCGCTGTGCGGGGCGGTGGCGCAGGCGTTGTTGGCAGCGGTACTGATCGGGCTGGTTAGCCTGTATGGCCGTGAACGGGAGGACACGGTGATCGGAGCGGTCTGGGCGCTGGGCATGGCACAGGGCCTGCTGTTCATGGCGAAAACGCCCGGCTATGTGGATCCGATGAACTACTTGTTCGGGCGGATCGTGTTGATCTCGCGCCAGGATCTGTGGGTGGTGGGAATTTTGGCGGCGGTGGTGGTCGTGCTGGCGCTGTTCTTCTACAACAAACTGGTCGCGGTGTGTTTCGACGATGAATTCGCGCGGGTCCGCGGGGTGCGGGTGGGAGCCTACTACCTGCTACTGCTGTGCCTGACGGCGGTAACGGTGGTGTTAATGATGACGGTGGTGGGGATCGTGCTGGTGATCGCACTGCTGACGCTTCCGGCGGCCACGGCGGGACACTATTCGCGGCGGATCTGGCAGATGATGGCGCTGGGGGTGCTGCTGTGCATGGCGTTCACCACTTCGGGCATGGCGCTGGCTTATACTTGGGATTTCCCGACGGGGCCGATGATCGTGATGGTGGGCAGCGGCGTGTACCTTGCGTCGGTGGCAAGCCACCGTTGGCTGAAAACCGGCGTCTGAAGAAACCGGCGCCGCACACCACGAGGAAGCGGCGGACCGCCGAGCCCGGGTTGGCCTTTCCCGCCGGGCGAAGATTCCGTATAATGCCGATGGTGCCTAGCTGGAGGCGCACCACAGGCCCCATGGCGGGCATTGCAACAGAAGGGAGAACTCTGGTGATACAGCACACGCTACGTGAAGCGTCGCGGGTCAAGCTGCTGCTGGTCGAGGACAGTGGTGTCAACCAGAAGATAGCCAGCCGAATGTTGAAGAAGCTGGGGTATGCGTGTGATCTAGCCAACAACGGGCGGGAAGCCGTGGAAGCGGTCGCATCGACACGCTATGACCTGGTCTTCATGGATTGCCAGATGCCGGAAATGGACGGGTTCGAGGCAACGCGGACAATCCGAGAGCGCGAGACGGGCAAGCCCCGACTTCCCATTGTGGCGATGACAGCATTGACGACGCAGGGCGACGAACAGCGTTGTCTGGAAGCGGGAATGGACGACTACCTATGCAAACCGATCTCGTTGGACGCGCTGCGCCAGGTGCTGGAACGTTTCTTGAGGGCCGAACATGAGGGGCAGGGCACGCACGAAACGCCCGGGGCGCCCGAGAACACGGCGGCGCAGATCTGCGACCTGACACGGCTTCGAGAAATCACGGGCGGGGATCCGGATATCGAACGTGAGATCATTGAGGCGTATCTCAAGGACGCGCAGGCGTGCTTGGCGGACTTGGGGACGGCGGCCCGCCGGGGCGACGCGGAACAGTTGGAGCGGCTCGCACATACGCTCAAGGGATCCAGCGCCAGCATCGGCGCGGAACCGGTCCGTGCCCTTGCGGAAAGTCTGGAAAAGGCAGGGCGAGAAAACACGATGGAACCAGCACTGGAGCAGTCCATCCGCCTCAAAGCTGCCTTCCGGAAATTGAAGGCTTTCCTCCTGTCGGCCCTGCAGTGAACTCAACTCAGTTGCGGATGGCCAGGCGCGCGAAGACGGGGTAGTGGTCGGAGGGATACCGGCCCTTCTCGTTGTAGGTGACCGTCTCGCAGTACTGCGCGGTCACCGGCCCCCGGAACAGGATCCAGTCGATCCGGGAGTCATTGGCCGGGTCGGGGTTCTTCCACCCGCCGAAGGTCCCAACCGGCCCCACTCGCTTCTCCGCGGAAATCCAGGCATCCCGAAGCCCCCCTTTCACAAGGTTGCCCCACGGAGCGCTGGCCTCACCGCGAGCATTGAAGTCTCCCGTCAGAATAACCGCGGCGTCCGGGCCAAGTGCACCGATGCGTTCGGCAACGAGGGTGGCGCTGTTGGCGCGGGCCTCGGCGCCGACGTGGTCGAAATGCGTGTTGAAGAAGTGAAAGAAGGTGCCGGTCTTGGGGTGGTGAAAGCGAACCCAGGTGACCATCCGGGTAAGACTGGAGTCCCACGAAACAGAGCCGGGCACACCGGGGGTCTCAGAGAGCCAGAAGTGGCCCGATTCGATGGGGATGAGATCCTTGGCCTTGTAGAAGACGGCGGTGGTCTCACCATGACCGTCGGCGTCGCGCCCGACGCCAATCCAACGGTAACGGGGCAGGTTCTGGGCCATGTATTGGGCCTGGAACTCGAGGCACTCCTGCGTGCCGAACACGTCGGGATCGTACTTCCGGATCGTGCGGATCACGGTGTCCCTGCGATGGCGCCAGGCGTTCTCGCCGTCGTTTGCGGTTCCATAACGGATGTTGAAAGACATGACATCGAGCGGCAGGTCGGCCAAGGCGGCGGTGGCGACAAGACACACGGCCAGCGTGGCGATGAGACATTTGGCGATCATTCGGGCATCCTCGTGGCAACGGCCTTCTTCGTGTGGAACGTCACCTGGGTTATAGCAGAACGGGAACCGCGCGCGCCACGGCAAAGCTGACCGGGCAAATCGCCGGATAGCTTCGCCGTGGCGTTCGGGGCGATCCCGAACCGGATACAACACTTGCACGCGTACCGGCTTTGAGGCTACCGTGCATGCAGTTGGAATAAGGTTCCAGGACAGAAAGGACACTCCTCATGCCGTGCCCCCGCTACGATTTTCACACCCACACCGCTTATCTTGGCTGCGCAAATGAGACCATGGAAGTGGCCGCCATCGTGCGGGAATGCGAAAGGCTCGACGTGAAAGCGCTGGGGATCACCGATCATCTGAACCACCTAAATCAGATGGAGCTGCACGCGCCCATCCTGGCGGACATCCGGGCGTTGGATACGCCGGTTGCGGTGTATTTCGGTGTGGAGTTGAACTACACGGCATGCGACGGCCCCTTCGCGTTCAACGAGGAGGTGAAAGAGGCCTGCGGGTTCCAGTTCGCGATCGGGGGCATCCACGCAACCTACGTGGACGAGTACGATCCCCGCAAGATCATCGACATCCAGCACCGCCATCACTTGAAGACGTGCGCGGACCCGTTGGTGCAGGTACTGGTTCACCCCTATTGGTTTAGCGAGGGCGAGTTCAAACAGCGGGGTTGGCCGCTGGACGAATGGATAGGCTGGATCCCGGAGTCGCACGCGCGCGAGTTGGCGCAAGCGGCGCGGGACTCGGGGACGGCGATCGAGATCAATGCAACGGCCAACCTCACGAAT
>JAACEL010000304.1 GCA_011682535.1 Nitrospiraceae bacterium
TCGCTTGCCCGGGTACTTCGGGCGCGCCACAGTACGCTACCCGACGTTCGGGGTCTCCCCAAGCAGAGAAAAACCGTTGACAACTACCCAGAATGTAGAATACCCGGCAGCGGGAAATAGTTTCCTCGCCGTAGGCGATTACCGTATGTCTCCTGCGTAACGCAGGCTATTTCCACCACGTGATCTGGAGCGGGTCCTTGGTGGCGGACCGGATGACGAATCCGAAACCGAAGGGGCCCGGGATCTTGGAGGCCTTGACGAGCACGGCGTTGCGGCCTTGTCTGAGCGTGCACTGGGCGGTGTCGGACTCGAATTTGTCGTGAGGAATCTGGTTTTTGCTTTCGTGAACGAGCACGCCGTTGACCCAGACCTTGGTGGCGTTGCGCAGTTCGAGATGGATTTCGGCGTCTTGGCGGCGATCGCTCGTGATCTCCGCGTAGGCATAGCCGACGCCGTTGTCGAACCGGGGATAGTATTCGTAGATGGGCGTGAAGGCCTGCTGGAAGTCCAGCAGGTGGTCGTCTTCAGCCCGCGTATGCCAGGGTTTCCAACCGATGGCCGCGTACCACCCTGGGTAGGTGGCGTCGAATTGAATCGTCTCTTCCGGCGGGTAGGCCGTGGCGTGTCCTTCGCCGCCCCAGTTGGGGAACGGGCCAATTACCATCCAACGCCGCACATGTTCTTTCCGCTGGTGACGCATCCATTCGACGGCTTTCTGATCGAGGGGCATAATGCGTTCGGGCGGCACCGATCGCCGGGAGAAATGGCGCAGAAGGTTGACGAAGATCCGGTCGGCAACGGGGTCGTGGCCGAGGTTCTGAAGTACGCGCAGATGGGTGAAGACGATGCGGCCGCTACCGTAGCGGCATACGAGGACGTCGCTCCCCCACCAGGTCGTTTCGTCTATCATGTAGTTGCCCGCCGCGATGGGGGTCGTGTCGAAGGTTCCGCAGATGTCTTCATCCGAGGTTTCGGTGAAAGTCTTGGCGGGCGCCGTGTTGCGATAGGGGTGTCCCATCAGCCCACGCGCCGGAAGACCATCGAAGACGGGATGCAGCTTGACGTAGTGGTACATGCCCAGGAACGCGCCGACGGCGTCTTTGCTGGTTGCACGGATGCTCTCGTCAATCCGTTCGGCCAGGTCGTTCCAATCGTCCGGCGGCCCGAATACGATGGCGACGGCGCCGCCGTTGACCTGGGCCAGCACCTGGGCCAGGTCGTTGTCGGGGTAGACGCGCACGGAGTTACCCAGGGGGGGGACGATGTGGATGGGGGCGTAAATAATCCCGGGCTTGGCCAGGGCGTGGCAGGGTTTCGACCATTCCTTGGCAGGGTCGAGTACGTTGACCTCAACTTCGCACGGTTCGACGGGTTCGAAGACGTGGAAACTGATCTGGTTTTCGGAGATGCGCTGTCCACTGCGCATCAGGCGCACGGCAAACCGGTGCAGCCCGGTCGAACCCGAGGCCGATATGGTGCCGGACCACAGTTCTTTGCCGCTCTTGGGCAGTCGTATGGAGCGCTTCTTCTTCCAGAGCACCTGATTGGTCGGCCCGATTACCTGCAGGGACAGGTCGACGCGTCCCTCGATCCGGTCGTCGTTGATGAGGGACACGGTTACGGGGATCTCTTCGCGCGGAACCAGGTTGGTCTTGGGGGTTTGGATGATAGGACGAAGGCTCTGCTGGATCTGTTTGAAGGTGTCAAAGACGGGTTTGGGCCGGCGCCACCGGTCGAGAACCCCGGCGCAGAATTCGTGGCCGGCGTCGCAGAGCTGAGTGTAACAATACCCCGCGAGTTTGCCGTTGGTGCGGCACGCGTCGATCTGATGGCGGGCGGCTTCGCACTGCAATTCGCGCGTAGCGGCGGCAAACTGCGAAAAGCTGCCGAAAACCCGGTCCAGTCCATGCTCATCGTACCCCTGCTTGGCGGCGTCGAGCATGCCTTGGAGGAAGCGGGCGTCTTTGAGCGTCGAGGCTTCCTCGCCGTACTGGGCAATGACGTCGGCGAGGTCTTCCATGCCGCCGAAGCCGAACTCGGACAGAAAATAGAGCAGGTTGGGATCGCCGCTGTGGCGGTAATAAAGCTCGATGTCGCGATCGACCGGGGCTCGTTGGTAGATGTGGAGGTCGTCATAGACCTCGAACGTGTCGCGATACGGGCGCATGAAACGCGCGGGTTCGCGGGTGCCGTTGACGCCGCCGGAGTCGTCGATCACGATCCGGCTAGGGTCGAGTGAACGCGCGAGCCGGCACAGGTCGTCTTTGATCGTCTGGGCGCCGCCGTTGGTGACATAGTGGGCGTTGCCCGATTCGTTCAGCATGCCCCAGATTACCACGGAGGGATGGTTGCGATCGCGGAGGATCATCTCCCGGACCTCGCGTTCGCAACGCTCTTTCATCCACTTGGATTTCTTGATCCAGCCGATGGGGGGTTCTTCGTAGAGGAGCAGGCCGATCTCGTCGGCGAGTTCGAGCGTGATCTTCGGGGCAGTCTTGATATGCAGCCGAACCAGGTTGAACCCGGCCTCTTTAGCCAACTCCAACTCGCGCCGCGCCATTTCGGGTGTTTCGGGCGCAACGAGACTGGCGGGGTAGTCGGGCTGATGGAGTACGCCCTTGAGGAAAATGGGGTGGTTGTTGAGATAGAAGCGGTTGTCCTTGACGGTGAACTCGCGCATTCCGAAGCGGACGGCCGTCTCGTGCACCGGTTCGCCGTCCTGCAACAAGCGGCAGCGTAGCGTGTAGAGTGTGGGGTGATCGGGTGACCACGGTTTGTATTCAGGGAACGGTAGCAGCAGACGTCCGGGCTCCCCGGTGACCTCGAAGGGCGTGTCGTCGATCGACAGATGCACCGTGCCGGCCTCGGAGGTTTCCACGGTGACCGCCACGCGTTTGCGGCGGATGTCGGGGACGACGAACACGTCCCGGATGTGGGCGAGCGGCTTGACGGTGAGTTGGACGTCTCCCCAGATACCGGCGAATGAAAAGTAGCCGCCTTCCTTCGCGGACGGGATCTCGTCATCGACGAAATCGCCGTAGCCTTCCGGACCATGCGGATCGACGACGCGTACGGCCAAGCGGTTGACGCCAGACACGACGGCCTCGGTAGCGTTGAGCACGAACGGAGTGTAGCCGCCTTCATGGCCGCCCAGGCGCGTGCCGTTAAGCCACACCTCGCCGTAGTAGTCCACGGCGTCGAACTGTAGTTCGACATGGCGCCCGGCACAATCGCCGTCCAGCTCGAACTCGCGGAAGTACCAGCCGACGCCGTCGTAATCGGGGATCCAGCGATCCCAGACACTGGGGACGCGAACCGCCATGGCGTCGTCCGGCGGTTCCTTGTCGAACCAGCCTTGCTGGATGCCGACGTCGTCGGGATCACACGCGAGGCGCCATTCGCCGTTCAGAGAGACGTTCAATTGTGTGGCCTTCCTGGTTGATCCCGCGAGGGACGCGCCGGAGCCGCCCAAGCGCGCCCACCTTGCCCAAGGGGTGGGCGATCGCCCGACGCGCGGTGGCTCCCTCCGCGTGACCTTCATCCGGGCATTCGTTTCCCGACCAATTCACTGGTGATGGTACCGTGCATTTGTGGCGCGTTCAAGTACGCGTCACGCGATCCGTCCGGCTACTCCCCCGCGGCGTCGATGCCCTCCAGCGCGTCCAACGCCCGCCGCACCTCGGCCCGCTGCTTCCCCAGACCGAATCCGCCGCCTTGAAGTCCCTTCGCCAGGTCGCGCTTCGAGCGATTGCGCAACCCGCGCCCCGCCCAGCGCACAACGGCGGTGAACAGCGCCAACTCGACAAACAGGACGACCCCGAGCATCGACGCCGCACGCGCCAGAAAATCGGGCTGTGGCAACATCAAGTCCATATGCCGCACAAGGTTCCAATAGTAGTTGTAAAGCGGCGTCGCGAGGGTCATCACGAACGGCACGATCCAAAGCAGGTCGAACACGGGAAGCATCCAGCGCGCCAGACGCCCGGCGCGCACGTTGACACGCTGCTGGACGGGACTCAAGTACTCATCGAGCCGCGCGCGCAACTCGCGCGAGAAATCATCCTGCCACGCCTCGAACGGTTCACAGGGGAACCCCGCACGCGCCAACTGGGCATTGACGTCGGCATGCTCCCGGCCGAACACCTCCGCCAAACGGCGCAGCAGGCCGTCGTGTATCCGATTCTTTCCTGGCGCGTCTTCAGACGCGCCGCTGCCGCGCGGTTCCACGGATTGCAGCAGCCCCGCGAGCGACAGCCTCCCCAGTGTGCGTGACGGCAGCATACGCACCCAGTGGAGAATGCGGAATAGCGTGCCGATGAGGCCGAACGCGCGCTCGGCGACGGCATCGCCCAACGCGACCACCCAAACGTGCGTCTCATTCAGCAGCCGTTCCTGCAACTCGTCGAATGTGGTGCGGGCGATGGTCTGTTCCGTCTCGGCCAAGCGCCGATCCAGCGCCCGCAGTTGCGCTCCACGCCCTTCGAACCGCCGCCGTAACGCGCCGAGTGTGTTGCCGATTGCACCTTCGAGATTGTGCGCCTTGATACGCATTCGTTCCGGGGGCAACTGTTCTTTGACGTAGGCCTGCAGGGCCTCGAACTCGAAGCTGTCCTCCGATTCCCCCGCCAGCGCCGCCGCGGCGCTCACCCGGAAACAGTGGTCGAGCGAAAACCCCTCTGACCGCAGCCGTGCGAGCCAGTCCTCGCGCACGTCGGCGTCCTCGTCGGCGCGGGTCTGAATACACACGATTTTCCGCTCGTTCTTGAACGCCCGGAGCAGGGCGAGACTCTTCTCGTTCTTGTATTTCTGCTGTGTTCCGCAGAAGAGCACCACGTCCGCGCGGTGCAGCAGTTCCGTCACGCGTTCACAGTGCTCGGGACGGATCGAATCGGTGTCGGGCGTGTCGATCAGGATCAATTCTCCCAGACACGCGCTCTCGATGTACTTCGCCGAACCGAAATCCTGCGCCGCGCCCGGTGGCAGGTACACCGTCGGCTCCGCCGTCGTTGGCCGCCGCTCTCCCGCCTCCGCGATCCGCTCTCCCGCCAGCGCGTTGAGTAACGTCGACTTCCCCGTCCCGGTACCGCCGAACAGGACCGCCACCAGCGGCGTCGGCACGTCTTCGAGCCGTTCGCGCAACCAGGCAACCCGCGCACGCAGCTCCGGCGCCTCATCCAGCAGTGGACGCCAACTCCCGTCATCCGAAGCGAGCCGTTCCAGTTTCTGAATCGCGTCGTTCAGCTCTCGGTACGGCATTGGACGTTCAACTCCTTCATCGTCGCGACGCGTTCGCGCAGCGCCGCCTCCACGTCACGCAGTTCGCCCAGCGCGGGATGCGTCAGGTGCGCGAGCAGCGCGTCAGCCAACACACGCCGCTGATACTCCTGCCATTTCCGAATCACCATCGTGTCGCCCCATAGCCGCTTCACCGTGTCGACCGCCAGGGGCGCGGCAAACGCCGTCAACACTTCCGACAGAACCAGATCGTGACCCCAGCCGCCGAATGACAACAGCACCATCATACCCCCAGCCACGCCGAGCAGGCCCAAGTTATAGGAGAGGGTCAGCGCCCGCCGCCATTTCGGATCCTGTTCCCAGCGTTGCTCGAGTTCCCTGCGGGCCTCCTCGCGATACGCGGCCACATACGCCTCGCTGTGGAACGTCTCCTCGACGATGGTGCGTGCCGCCTCGTCGGGGTCCACCGCGTCGAGGCGTTCCTCGAAGTAGTGCGCCGCCTCGGGCGGCCAGTCCGGCAACTGCGTCGTAGCCATCATCTTGTAGCGGGCGTACAGACGCTTGGCGATCTCCTCCACCCGCGCCCGCTGTTCCTGCGACACTTGCCGCTCGGGATCCCCCAGGTCGCGCGGCTTCGTGAACATCGCCTTCACCGCTC
Source organism: Nitrospiraceae bacterium (assembly GCA_011682535.1). Lineage (GTDB taxonomy): Bacteria > Hydrogenedentota > Hydrogenedentia > Hydrogenedentales > SLHB01 > JAACEL01. The sequence goes on from JAACEL010000304.1 coordinate 5,894, forward strand.
GCCGGAGCCCGCCGTAGATCTTCGCCGCTTTCGCCACCGCGGGTCCGATCACCACCGCCGGCCCTTTGATCCGCTGCTTGGCGAAGTCGTAGACGATCTCCAGCACCTCGCGTCCCGGCACCGGCTCATAGGCCCCGCTCGCCTCGCGCGCCAGGCCTTCGAGCAGCGTCACGCCAGCGCCCAGGCTTTCGCCCAATGCGCCGGCGTGTTCCAGGAACTCGTCCGCGCGTTGGGCGAAAGCCTCAAGGTTGTCGGACAGGATCCGCCGTTTCAACTCAACCGCGTCGAGCGACGCCAAATGGTCCAGCAGCGTCACACCCTCGTCGTCCAGCGAAACGGGCGACACCGGCTCCTGACGCTCCTCTTCCGTCAGGCGCGGCAACACAAACATGGGCAGGTGGGCCTCTTCCGTGCCGGAGAGGTGGGCCTCTTCCGTGCCG
>JAACEL010000305.1 GCA_011682535.1 Nitrospiraceae bacterium
GGTTCCGGAGACGTGACCCTCAGGTTGGGCGCGCAGGCCGAAGTCCACCAGCACCTTGTCCATGACGCCATTCGGCGCGCTGGAGCACGAACACACCGCCACGCAGGCGGCCAGCACGAACACGATCTTTCTCACCATCGGATCTCCTCTCACCGGGCGCACAGAGACTTCGGACCGAGTATAGCACCAGGCAAAGGTTAATGGAATAGGCTAACGAACCCCGAACGCCGACTGGTGTATTGTGGCGCGCCCGAAGTGCCCGGCTGAGCTTGCCGCGCGCGCCACGTGGAAGATAACCGGCGGTTCCGAACGAAGACATGCGGGAGCGGGACAGACCTACTGCACGAACTGAAGCAAGGTGGGCTGAATGACGCGCGCGGCGGCGTTTAGGGCTGCCGAGAACGCATTGGATTGTGCATTCAGGTTGAGGACCGTCTCCGCGTAGTCCGCGTCGATGTTGTCCGACAACGCCGCCTGGAGTTGCAACACGGAGTCTTCCATATTGACCGTCAGGCGTTCCAGGCGGTTCTGGATCGCGCCCACTCCCGCCATTGAAAGTAGCAACTGGTCCTGCGCCGCGCTCAGTTCCTCGAGCCGGGGGCCCTGTAGACTGCTCTGGTCCCCCGCCAGCAAGTTGTCGCGAATGTCGATCAGCATCTGGAAGACATCCTGAGTTCCTTGGAACGCGCGGTTGCCGGGTTCGTTGGTGTTGACCGAGACGCCGCTGCCGACGCCCACCTCGATGAACTCGTCGTTCCCCTCGTAGGTCACCGCCGTGATTCGGCCATCGGTGTCGTGGGTGGCCACGAACGATGCGTTGAGCGTGCGCGTTCCCCCGAAGATGAATCGTCCGTTCGTTTGATGATTTCCCTCGGCTAACACCGCCTCAAGGATCTGGTCGACCTCCACGGCGATCACGTCGAGCTGGGTCTGCGAATACGTGCCGCTCGCCCCTTGCAGCGTCAGCTCGCGGGCTCGCTGCAGGTTGTCTATTACCGTCTGCAACGTGGTGGCGGTCTCCTGAAGCTGAGGGCCGGTCGACGAGATGTTGGTTAGGTATTGTTCGTTTTCGTCAATGCTGGCGCGGATGTCGATGGCACGCCGCGCGGCCAACGGGTCGTCCGAGGGCGTGTTGACACGTAGGCCCGTTGCCAGTTGCTCCTGCAAATCGAGCAAGCTGCGGGTCTGGCGGTTGATATTGTTCAAGGCGCGCTGCACCATCAGTCCTTGTGTCACACGGAGCGTACCCATCTGAACCTATCCTTTCTGGTCCAATACCTTCGGAGCCGATTCCACGGCGGCCGTTTCCAGGCCCCCGGCGTCGTACTCCTGTGCGTTTAGGGCCGTGCATTGTTCGAGCACTGAAACCGCTCGATTGACCACGCGCAGCACCGACCGCATTACGGCAGCGTTGGCGCGAACCTCCGCCCGTGTTTCCTCCATGGTCTCTTGCAGTCGTTCCTGGTAATAGGCCAGGCGTTCCCGCCACTCCTCCGGGGCGATTGCGGTCAGGGCCGTCAGGTTTTCCGGAGGCTCCGCCAGTCCCTGCGTCTGCGCGATCCGGACGATCAGGTCGCCCCGGGTCTTCTCCGCCTGCACCGCCTCACGCATTACGGCTACCAGCGTCAGTGTCTTGGCTTCCATATATTCGACGTCGTGGGCGCGGGCGGCCTTGCCCTGTGCGCGGCAGATCTCCAGCAGGTTCTGCTGGCGCTCCAGAGCGTCTTCGAGAACGAAGCACAGGGCTTCGAATAACTCATCCATTGAGGTCACCCTCTACGTGGTTGTGGCGGTGTCCGCGGACGCTGCCGTGGCGTTGCGGGAGCGGTGAGCCGCTTGCAGCAACTCAAGCGCGTCGACCTTTCCATCTTCGTTGGCGTCCAGGCGGGCAAACAGCTTGTTACTGGCGCCCAACTCGGCCTGTGTGAGCTTGCCGTCGCCGTCCTTGTCTCGGCTCTCGACAAAACGGGTGATCGCCTTGTGCAGTGCCGTGCCGAAGGCCTTCGGCTCGCTTACGAAGATCAGCCGCTGAGGCGGGTTCTGAGGTTTCGTGCCTCCGGCCTTGAGCACGTCGACAAATGAGCGCGCCGCTTTGATGGCTGCTCCGACACTGTTGATGGCGGTGATTGGGTCCATACGGTTCTCCTGGGAATCGCCCGGACTGCAGCGATTCGCTTCTTATATCGGCAAGCGGGCGGTGTTGCTTAACATCTTGTCCACATTACCGATAGTGCCTGTTGGTTGTGCGCCGTTCGCTTCGAGTGCATCGCGAGCGGCAGACGTGTTCCGGCTCGATTCCGCCGCGCGCAGTTGAGTTTCAATTTGCTGAGCCAGGCCGAACTGGCCGCTCTCCGCCATCGCCCCCGCCAGCGCGTCGTTCAGCATCTGGTTGTACATCTCCTGTTCGCGTCCCTTGGTGCCGTCCGGCAGAATCTCCGTTGATTTGCGCATCTCTTGAAGCAGCATGTAGAGGAAGAGATGCTCCATCTCCTGCAGCGCGATCTGTTCGCGTTGAGGCGCGCCCCCGGCAATCTCACCGGTGCGGCTGAGGCGTGCGTCGATGGGGTTCACGTATAGCATTACATGACTACCAGATCGGCTTCGAGAGCCCCTGCGGCGCGCAAGGCCTGGAAGATCGATATCAGGTCGCGCGGGGTCACCTTGAGCTTGTTGAGTGCCGCCGCCACCTCGCCCGCCGATGTCCCCTCGACCGGCATCAGATGTGCGTCCTCTTGGATGACCTCGAGTTTTGTTTCTTCGGTGACCACGGTTTGTCCGCCGCTGAAAGGTTGGGGTTGAGACACAAGCGGGGTGCTCCTGATGTCTATCGTCAGATTGCCGTGGGCCACTTGGCACGGCTTGATCAATACCTTTCCCCCGACGACCAGCGTGCCGGTCTTCTCGTTGATCACCACCCGTGACGGCGCATCGGCCTCGACGTCGATATCCTGGATGAACGCGATGAAAGAAACCAAGTTGCGCCGCCACATCTCCGGAATCACTACGTTGATCGTGCCCGCACCCAGGGCGCTCGCCGAGGCGGGTTCCAGCGCCGCGTTGATCGCGTTCTCGATGTTGTCGGCCGTCGTGAAGTCCGGCCGCTTGAGCAGCAGCGAAATGCGTTCACCGTCCGTGATTCTCGACGGCACCTCGTTTTCCACGTACCCGCCCCTAGGTATCCGGCCCGCCGTGGCATGGTTCATACGCACCGAGGCCCCGCCGCCCCCGCCGGCTCCCGTGTTGAAGCCGCCGATGGACACCGGGCCTTGGGCGATCACATACACCGGGTCCGTGGGTTTTGCGCTGGGCCCGCGCAGGTGGGTCTCGAGTAACCGCCCGCCTTCGAGACTCTTACAGTTGTGAAACGACTCCACCGACACGTCGATGCGCGTGCCCTCTTTGGCAAAGGCAGGCAGTTCGGCCGAAACCGCCACAACGGCGCAGTTTGCGCCCGCCAGATCCTTGATGTTCTCGATGATGATGCCCTGGCGCTCGAGCACCCGCTGCTGCGCGGTGATCACCGCCTGGTTCTTGTCGCCGGTGCCCGCCAGACCCACGACAAGCCCCAAGCCAAACAGGATATTGGGGCGTGCGCCCTGCACCTCGCACAGATCCTTGAGCCGCGTGGCGCGGGCGTGCGGCGACGCGAGCAGCGCCACCGCAGCCAGCAGGCCACACGTAATCCCGGTCATAGGTCGATGAAGGTTCATAGGGACTCCTTAGTAGGGCGAGAACCAGTCCAGTATCTTTGTCAGAATGCCGCGCCGTTGCATGTTCCACAACGGCCCCTTGCCCTTGAGTGTGATGTTGGCGTTGGCCACCTTCGACGAAGGGATCGTGTTGTTCGCCGAGACGTCGCGCGCGCGGACCAGGCCACTCAAAATGATGATCGTGTCTTCCCGGTTCGTCGTGACCGTCTTCTCGCCTTCGATCGCCACGTTGCCGTTGTCCAGCACCCGCGTGACCAGGCAACTGATTGACGTCGTGAGGGTACTCTTGCGCTTTGTAAGCCCCTTGGCCTTCAATTCGTTCTTCGCCTCGATGGACCAGTTGGGCAGTTTCTCCTTGGGGATGATGTTCATGCCGTTGGGCGAATTCCCGATAATGAACTCGTTGTCCGTAGCGTTTGCTTCCGACTCGATCGACGGTTCTTTCTTGGTGTAGGTGCTGGCGTTCACCGAGGAATCGATTTCCTCATCAATCAGAACCGTGATGATATGGCCCACTTCAAAGTTGTTGAGCTTGGCGATGAGCGTGCCCCGCTGGGCCGCTGAGGTTCTGAACAGAGAGTCCCCCCAAGCCCACGAGCACGCGCCCGCGAGAATGACGGTCGTCACAAGTGCGATGCGGCTGGTGCGCGTCATGGCACCACCACGACGCCATCGCGCCGCACGACGCCCTGAAACCGCTTGTTCGAAGTCAGGTTGGTACATGAGATGATGTCTCCTTCCGCTCCATCGGCGTCCGCGCGTACCTGGGTGTGCACCTTCAGGGCGCCCACCTGCGTTTCCACCATGACCATTTGGCGGCGCTTCACGAGCACCCGCGGCGTAACGTTTCGTTGCGAAAGCACTTCACCGGTCCGGATCGTTTTCGCCGCGGCGTAGCCGGACAGATCCGTGTCCGGGCTCACCACCGCGTTGCGCAACGCGGACAACGCCCGCTTCTCCGAGCGGAAATAGCGTAGCGACAACGGCGCGTTGCGCGGTATGTCGGCCACGGCGATCAACACTTCACCGAACGCCTCCACCGTTGCCGAGCACAAGAAGGTTTTCTTGATGTCACCATTCACCAACACGGAGCCGCGGAACGACCCCGTGCCCAGGTAGCGGTAGTCCTGACTCGGCCGCCACCGAAACTCCAGTTCGCCCTCCGGAACCACGATCCCCTGCGCCGGCGGGGCGATGCTCACTTCGCTGTCGAGCGGATCCCACGGCATGTTCTTGTCGACGTACGCGCGCAGGCTGTCTGCCATTTCCTCGGGGGACACTTCCCGGTGCAGCGTGGTGGTTCGAATGAGCTTGGCGCCCTTCACCTCGAACGCGCTTGTCTCTATCCCGGCGGCTCGCATGCGCGCCAGCACCATCCGGCTGTCGATCCGTCTGGAATTGCGTGGGGCCGCGGCGGAGTCGACTTCGATCCCCGACAGCGCGCCGGCGTTGTCACCTGCGATGTCGGCGATCTCGCCCAGCGTCACCTTGGGCCCCTTCACGTAGGCCTCTTCATGAAAGGTGATCGTGACGGTCTGCGCGGCATTTTGCTCGGCGGTCTGAGCGGCGGTCTGCAGGGCGACCAGCAGCATCGCGACGTGCATGCACCGCCCCATGTGGGTTACCGACGATCTCATGCCAAATACCTCACGAGACTAAGCTCACTCATGCGCTTACCGCCGTACGTTGTTGGCGGTTTGCAGCATTTGGTCCGACGTTTGGATGACGTTTGAATTGGCCTCGTATGCCCGCTGCGCGATGATAAGTTGGATGATCTCCTCGACCGTCTGGACGTTCGAGTTCTCCAAGAACCCCTGCGCCAGGAAACCGCGCCCTTGGACTCCCACGTTACCCGTGTCCGGAACCCCGGAAGCCTCCGTCTGAAGCAGCAGGTTGCGTCCGAGGCGCGCGTCGAGGCCCGCCGGGTTGGGAAAGCGCGTCAACTGGATGGGCCCCAGAAGGGTCGGGGTCGTTGCGCCCGGGACTCTGACCGACACGCTGCCGTCCGGGCCGATCGTGACCTGTTCGTGATCCAGCGGAATGTCGATCTGAGGCTGCATCGCATATCCGTCCGCCGTCATCAACGTACCTTCCTGGTTGATCTTGAAGGCGCCATCCCGCGTGTAGGCCAAGGTGCCGTCGGGCAGCAGGACTTCGAAGAAACCGTCGCCCTCGATGGCGATGTCAAACTTGTTGCTTGTGGCGATCAGATTGCCCGGAGAGAAAATCTTCGCCACCGAGGAGGGACGGACACCGTGACCGATCTGAATGCCCTCGGGGGTGGTCGTGCCCGCGGTCGTCTGCGTGCCGGCGGCCTTTACGGTTTCGTACAACAGATCCTGGAAGTTGACGCGGCTCTTCTTGAAGCCCGTCGTGTTGACGTTCGCCAGGTTGTTGGCGATCGTGTCGACGTTCATCTGCTGCGCCACCATGCCGGTGGCCGCCGTGAACAGCGCTCGGATCATGAGTCTCTACTCCTTCTATATGGGCATGCCGACATTTTGAATGAGCCGGCCCATCGTCTCGTCAATGGCGTTGATGACGCGTTGGTTGGCTTCGTAGGCGCGCGCTCCCAGTAGCAGCGCCACCATTTCCTGCGGCAGCTTCACGTTCGACATCTC
>JAACEL010000306.1 GCA_011682535.1 Nitrospiraceae bacterium
TCTCGCCCCACCCCTCGCCAAGTCTTTCCACGGGGTCAGTACGTAGACGAAGTACCAATATTTTCCGTGGCAAGAGATTTCTCCCTTCGCTCGAGATGACACGTCATGCCCAAGTTTTACTTCCACCCCAAGCCCTTTTGTGGGAATGACGGTATAGCCGGCGGAAAAAGCAGACACTTGCGCCTTACTACACGATTGGGCCTTGGATTTACGGGATGCAAACCATCCAGTCCATCCTGTTATCCTGTCAAAAAGACGGTATCGGAACGAAGTACGCGGAAATCGGAAGAGCCGTTTTTGTCTTCCATTCTAAGTGCTTTCCGCCTCTTCAGTGCCTGAAGCGCATGAGTATCGCCGCCCTTCGGGCGGGAGTTTTTTGAGGCATAAGGGGTCTATCGGTCCGATGCCACTTTGGATGGGGCGGGACGTCAATTGCGCATCCCGCCCCGAAGCACATCGTCTCGATGAGCCCCGCCGGGCTATCCCTTGGCGCGGTTGCTCTCCAGCAGAGCCGGCCTCCGTTTCGCCCGGCTTGTTCAGTTCAGCACACGATCTTGCGATCGCCGGTTTCCTTGGCGGCGGGTTTGGGATGTTATATGATACTCTCTCTAGCTTGGGCGTGCGCGATCCCCTCGAGCACCTCGCCGTACCGCTCGCCGTATCGAAGTTGGAGCCGTCATGCCATCGAAGAAGAATTCAGCGTCGAACGCCATCACCATCAAGGGCGCCCGGGAACACAATCTCCAAGATCTCACCGTCGTCATCCCGCGCGACAAGCTCGTCGTCATCACCGGCCTCAGCGGGTCGGGCAAATCGAGCCTCGCGTTCGATACGATCTACGCCGAAGGCCAGCGCCGCTACGTCGAGAGTCTCTCGGCGTACGCCCGCCAGTTCCTCGAACAGATGAACAAGCCCGACGTCGACCATATCGAGGGCCTGAGTCCGGCCATTTCCATCGAGCAGAAGACCACCCATCGCAACCCCCGTTCGACCGTCGGCACCGTCACCGAGATCTACGACTACCTGCGCCTGCTCTTCGCGCGGGTCGGAACGCCCCATTGCCCCCAGTGCGGCAAAGTCATCGAGACGCAGACGCCGCAGACCATCGTCGACGGCGTGCTGGCGCTGCCCGAAGGCGCCCGCATCCAACTCCTCGCCCCCGTCATCCGCCAGCGCAAAGGCACCTACCAGAAGGTAATCGACAACATCAAGCGCCAGGGATTTGTGCGCGTGCGTGTCGACGGCGAGTTCCGCGGCGTCGAGGAAACCTTCGAACTGGAGCGTTACGTCAAGCACGACATCGACGTGGTCGTCGATCGTCTGGCCGTCAAGCCCGGCATCACCACGCGCCTCACGGACTCCGTCGAAACCTGCCTGAGACTCGCCCACGGCATCATCCGCATCTGGGTTCAGACCCCCGACGGCGAGATCCATGAAAACCTGCAAAGCGAGCACTTCGCGTGTGTCGACTGCGGCATCAGCTTCGAAGAACTCGCGCCGCGGATGTTCTCGTTCAACAACCCCCACGGCGCCTGCCCCACTTGCACCGGCCTCGGCACGAAGATGGAGATCGACCCCGAACTCGTCGTGCCCGACCCGACCCTGTCCATTGCTGACGGCGTCGTGCGGCCCTGGAGCATGCGGCGCGTGCTCGACGGCATGTATCGCCGCGCTCTCAAGAGCGTCTGCCGGCACTACGGACACGATATCCACCGTCCCTGGGAGAAACTCCCCACCGAGTTCCGCGACATCGTCCTCTACGGTTCTCAACTCGAAGAGATCGACTTCTCGTTCTCCGGCGGAAACCGCACCTACGAAGTCCGCCGCACGTTCGAGGGCGTCATCCCTAACCTCGAACGCCGCTTCCGCGAAACCGAGTCGACCGCCTCGCGCGACATGATCAGCCAGTTCATGGACACCATGCCGTGCCCCGACTGCGGCGGTGCGCGGCTGCGTCCCGAAGCGCGGGCCGTCCGTCTCGGCGACCACACCATCCTCGACGTGACGGCCTTCTCCATCGGCGAGACGCTCCGGTTCTTCGAGCGCATCCACCTCACCAAACAGCAGCGCTTCATCGCCGAGCGCGTGCTCAAGGAGATCCGCGAGCGCCTCGGGTTCCTAGTCAACGTCGGCCTCGAATACCTCTCGCTCGACCGCGAAGCGGGCACACTCTCCGGCGGCGAGTCGCAACGTATCCGCCTGGCCACGCAGATCGGCTCCGGCCTCGTCGGGGTGCTCTACATCCTCGACGAGCCCAGCATCGGCCTGCACCAGCGTGACAACGCCAAGCTCATCGCCACGCTCGAACGCATGCGCAACCTCGGCAACACCGTCATCGTCGTCGAGCACGACGAAGAGACCATCCGCAAGGCCGACCACGTCATCGACCTCGGCCCCGGCGCCGGCGTACACGGCGGCCGCATCGTCGCCCAAGGCACGCCCAAGCAGATTATGCGCACGAAAGCGTCCTTGACCGGACAGTTCCTCACCGGCAAGTTTCAGATCTTCCTGCCCAAGCACCGCCGCCGCCGTACCACGCGCGCGCTCAATATCCGCGGCGCACGCCACAACAACCTCAAAGGTATAGACGTCGAGATCCCCTTGGGACTCTTCACCTGCATCACCGGCGTTTCCGGCTCCGGCAAGTCGAGCCTCGTCAACGAGACCCTCTATCCCGCCGCCATGCGCGCCCTCCACGGCTCGCCCCACATGCGCCCGGGTAAGCACGACGGCATAGACGGACTCGCCCTCATCGACAAGGTCATCGACGTCGATCAGTCGCCCATCGGCCGCACACCCCGCTCGAATCCCGCCACCTACACCGGCCTGTTCACGCCCATCCGCGAACTGTTCAGCAAGACGCCCGCCGCGCGCGCACGCGGCTACAAGCCCGGCCGGTTCAGTTTCAACGTTAAGGGCGGCCGTTGCGAGCAGTGTGAGGGCAATGGCGTCATCCTCATCGAAATGCACTTCCTGCCCGACGTTTACGTCCCTTGCGAAGCCTGTAGAGGCGCCCGTTACAACCGCGACACCCTCGATATCGCCTACAAAGGCCGCAACATCGCCAGCGTGCTCAATATGACCGTCGAGGAAGGCTGCTCGTACTTCCGCAACATCCCGTCCGTCTACGCCAAACTCGAAACCCTCAACGACGTCGGCCTCGGCTACATCAAGCTCGGCCAAGCCGCCACCACGCTGTCCGGCGGCGAGGCCCAGCGCGTCAAGCTCGCTACCGAACTCGCCAAGCGACAGACCGGACGTACCCTCTACATCCTCGATGAACCCACCACCGGCCTGCACGCCGTCGACGTCGACAAGCTCCTCGTCGTCCTCCACCGCCTCGTCGAATCCGGCAACACCGTCCTCGTCATCGAGCACAACCTCGACGTCATCAAGACGGCCGACTGGCTCATCGACCTCGGCCCCGAAGGCGGCGACGGCGGCGGACGCATCATCGCTCAAGGCACACCTGAAACCGTCGCCGAGATCCCCGGATCCTACACCGGAATCCACCTGCGCGAAAAACTCCACCTCGACCGCGCCCAGGTCAAAGCCCGCAAGGCCGCACCCAAGCGCACGCGACGATCCAGTGCGAAGAAGGGCGCCGCCCGCCCCGCCCGCAAGAAACGACGCACCAAGACAAACACAGAATAGGCCGGTCAACACGGGCAGAAGCCATGAATGTGGCGCAGGCTTTCAGCGCTTGCCGGTGCTCAGTCCGCAGCACGCCATTGCAGAAAGGAAACGATAAGCACAACGATGCCTGCCCAAGATAGCACATGCAGGGGGCACTTGTGTGAAGTGGATAGCCCCCTTGCTGAGAGGTCTCGATGAAAACGGAGGCACTTGCGAAAGGCCCGGGAGAAGACTCCCGGGCCTTGGAAGTACTGGCAGCCCCTAGGGGATTCGAACCCCTGTGACAGGACTGAGAATCCTGCATCCTAAACCACTAGATGAAGGGGCCGCAAGACGTTACGCGGCCGTACGTGCTGCCGTAGTTGAAATGGTTGCCGGACCAGGGCTCGAACCTGGAGTCTCCTGATCCAGAGTCAGGCGCCTTACCAATTTGGCTATCCGGCAATCGAGGCGCTATAGTAGCGAATCCCGGCGTTGCGTGTCAACATAAAATCACTTCGCGCATCGCCGGTTAACTCCGCCGTGGCGCGCGGGGCAAGCTCAGCCTCGCTATTGGACCAGACACGGCGCTCACCCATCTGGTGTCAGCGTGGTTGAGCAACCTTAGTGTTGCCGCAATCGCCGCTTGCCCGGGCACTTCGGGCGCGCCACAATACGCCACCCGGCGTTCGGGGCACTTCGCGATGTGGACTCTTGGCGCATGAATGCCGTGCGTGCCAAGGTCACGACGGCATGGCCCAAGCATTTCTTCTCGTTTTCGTCCTTTGCGCCTTCTACCCAAGCCAAAATACAAAGAGCGCACGGAAAGCCTTTCGGCCGTCCGTACGCTCTGAGAACGCTGGAAAGAACTATTTCTTGCGCATCACAGCCGCGCCACCAAGGGCGACCGCGAGAGCCACAAGACCGGCCACACCAGCAACCGGCAGGTCGGGGTTACCAGGCCAGAAGTCGGCCGAACCCGAAACGGCGCCGACCCACAGCGCGCGGGATTCATCGGTGGTCATGTCGGCACCGGCCGATTCCATCGCGTCGAAGATCTCGCCGTTGGTCAGGGCGTTAGCGGGATCGTACTTGCCAGCGGCTGAGAAAGTTTCGCCAGCAGCCTTAGCGCCCAAATCGTAGATGACGAAATTGGGAGCCGCATCGACAGCCCCGAGGATCGCCGCAAGACCAGCAGCGCCATCAAACGCCGGGCCCGCGAGAGCCTCGGCGAGGGCCATGGCGTCAGCCTTCAACTGAGCAGGCATCTCGTAGGGCGTACCATCGACTGCCGCAGCACCGGCTACGACGCCCGCAAGGCCCTGCGCAAGCTGCACGAGTGAGACCGAGTAGGTGCTCATTTCGCCGAACAGATTGTCCAGCAGACCGAGGACGGTCAACTTGCCTTCGGTGCTCAAACCGCCAAGAGCCGAGAACCCGTCGGCGAGGTCGGGCAGCAGAACCGTTACGACGACGCCATACTTACTGACGAAGCCCTGGAACAAGACACCAGCGCCCCCCAACTGCGTACCTAGCTCGATCGCCCCCTCTTTCAAGGCTTGGAGGGCGCCGCCATCGTCCGGCAACCCACCGGCCCACGCGATAAGATCGTCGCCCACGGAAATCATGTCGGGTGCGACACCCGGAATACCGTCGAACACGGCCACCAACTGCGCCAAGAGCGCCTGGAACAGAACCACGTTCGCATCGAACTGAGCAACGACGCCAGCCGCATCTTTCCCGGCGCTGCACATCGTGGCGCCCAGCAGGCCCATCTGATACCAGTCCGGAATGCCGTCGCCGTCCATCACACCCAGGACGCTTTCCATGTCGGTGTCCTGCCAGGTCGCGCCCAGATCATCGACACCGGCGAAGCCGAGCAAGTCGAAAGTTCCACTCAACTGACCGTCCATGCTTACCACCTCTGCACAACCCTCGACATCGAGCGCGGAGCTAACGCCCGGCACGAGTGCGAGAACGGCGACCACCAGTACTGCACACCTTGTCTTCTTCATGATAATTCGTTCCTCCCAATTTGGTTCTGCATAACCAGAACGCACCCAACACTACCTCAAGATTTTTGCTCAATCATTCCGCAGCACGGAACTACTCCTTCCCCAACTATTGGATAGGAGCCAAGAGCACGTCCGCTCTTGCGCGCCAAGGCAATACCTCCCGTAGATACTGCCGACGACACGCTCCAAGCTGACGATGTTCAACTGTAGAGAAAGCGGGCACTTGTCCCAACATGCCCCAACTGCAGCCCTCTCCGATCTACAAAGGTCATGGTAGAACATCCCCCTGGTTTTGTCAAGCACTTTTGGCCCCGGTCCTATGTACTTGATAGTCTTCGGTTTCGGACTTGCAATCGGGGAGACCGGCACGTATTATTCCGCCGGTAGGCGCGGCGAAGGCCAGCACAGGGCCTGGCAAGCCGTGGATGGCAGGTTCAAGCAGCGGAAAGGAACAGCCGATGACCGATTCCCCTGATGTCGGATCCAAGCGCCTGACGCGGGGGCACCATGTCTGGCGGCTCAAGATCCTCTTCGCAACCTATGTCGGCTATGGGGGTTACTACCTTACCCGCAAGGTCTTCACGATCACCAAGAAACCGATCGCCGACGCGATGAATTGGGAACTCAGTGACATGGCCCACATCTGGACCGCGTTCCTGTTTGCCTACATGCTCGGCCAGTTCATCA
>JAACEL010000307.1 GCA_011682535.1 Nitrospiraceae bacterium
CAAGAGCAGCTTGCTGGTAGAGAACTCCGCACTCCGCAATAGACTCGCTACCACAGGCTCAAAGGAGCATAACAGACATCGTACGTCTCCCATGCCTACTCTTACCCGCGGATTTGGAACCGGCCAGAGCGGTTGGTTTCCGACGGCGGCTCAGATATACTCCCTCGCGGACTGAAGTGAAACGGGACGGACAGCTTCCGTCCGTTCACCGAAAACGGCCGCCACGAAGGACCTCATCAAATGGACAGGGCCATCGCCCTCACCATATTCATCGTCGCTTACTCCCTGTTCGCCCTCCTGCCCACGAGGCGCAGCCTCGTCGCGATAGCGGCCGCGGCTGGGCTGATCGCGACGCGCGTGCTTTCGCTCCACGAGGCCTTCTTCGCCATTAACTGGAACGTCATCGGTATTTTCGTCGGCATGCTCATCGCGGCCGACGTGTTTATCGAAAGCCGCTTCCCGGCCTATTTCGCGGAGGTTATCGTCAACCGCGCTCGAAACACCGCCTGGGCGATCCTGTTCATCTGCGCCATGACGAGTTTCATCTCCGCGTTCGTCGAGAATGTCGCCACGCTGCTCATCGTCGCGCCGATCGCACTGTCGCTTGCGAAGAAGCTCAAGATGAACCCGGTTAAGATGATCATCGCCATCGCCATCAGCAGCAACCTGCAGGGCGCCGCCACGCTCATCGGCGACCCGCCCAGCATGCTGCTGGGCGGGTACAGCAAGATGACCTTCCTCGACTTCTTCTTCTACCAGGGTCGTTTCAGCATCTTCTTCGCGACCCAGATCGGCGCACTGACTTCGTTCTTCGTTCTGTTCTACGTGTTCCGCAAACACACCGAGCGCCCCGCGCCCGAAAAGGTCGAGACGGTCAAGTCATGGGTGCCCAGCATCCTGCTGTGCCTGCTGATTGTCGCGCTGGCATGTTCGTCGTTCTTCGACAAGGAGTTCTCCTACCTCGCCGGTTCGATCTGCATGGTGTTCGGTGTGGCTATGCTCTTCATGGAGACGCGCTTCAACCGCGGCCACCTCATCGCCAGCATGCGCAAGCTCGACTGGGACACCACCTTCTTCCTCGTGGGCATCTTCATCATCGTCGAGAGTCTCACTACCACCGGCTGGATCGCCTCAATCGCCAATGGCCTGTCGGGCATGGTGGGCGGCAACGCGCTGTTCGGCTACATCATCCTCGTCACCTTCGCCATGATCTTCTCGGGCTTCGTCGACAACGTCCCCTTCCTCGCGGCCATGCTGCCCGTCGCGGGCAGCATGGCGGCCAACCTGGGCGCCGAGCCCGCCCTGTTCCTGTTCGGCCTGCTGATCGGCGCCAGTCTCGGCGGCAACATCACCCCTATCGGCGCCGCCGCCAACATCGTCGGGTGCGGCCTCCTCCGCAAAGAAGGCTACACTGTCTCCTTCACCGAATTCGGCAAGATCTCCATCCCCTTCACCCTAGCCGCCGTAATCCCCGGCGCCACCTTCGTCTGGTTCATCTGGAGCTGACTTCTTTCTCTTCACAAGAAGAGAAAGAAGCAAAGAGAAGCGCTCAAAAAGGACATGATTACTCCGCGCGAACCGGATTCCATCATCTTGCGCCTACAATCGCGTCTTGCCTGCGGTCCTCGCGTCATCTAGAATACAGAGACTGTGGGACTTAGCTGAAGATCATGACAACGAAAATGACCATACCGCCGATTCGCATTCTGCCGGAGGAACTGGCGAACAAGATCGCGGCCGGTGAAGTCGTCGAACGTCCGGCGTCGGTCGTCAAGGAATTGGTCGAAAACGCCCTGGATGCGAAGGCGACGCGCATCATCGTGCGTATCGTGGCGGCGGGACGCCGCACGATCGAGGTGCTGGACAATGGTCACGGGATGTCGGAGAACGACGCCCTGATGGCCATCGAGCGCCATGCGACGAGCAAGATCCGCAAGGCGGAGGATTTGGACTGCATCCGCACGCTGGGGTTCCGCGGTGAGGCGCTGGCGAGTATTGCGGCGGTGTCGCGTTTCGAGATGCTCACCCGCCGTGAGAAGGACAACAGCGCGACGCAGGTGCGGGTCGATGGAGGAATTCTACGCGACGTGTCGCAGGTGGCGGGTCCGGTGGGCACACGCATCACGGTCAACCGCCTGTACTTCAACACGCCGGTCCGCGCGAAGTTCCTCAAGGGCATCACGACGGAACTGAGCCATTGTGTAGACTGCGTCCAACGTCATGCGCTGGCGCATGAAGGCGTTTCGTTCCAACTTTTTCACAACGACAAACCGATGCTCGACGTGCCTGCAAACGCGCGGCTGCGCGAGCGTGTGGCGCTCATCTGGGGACTCAACTTCGCCAAGGACATGCTGGAGGCGGACGGCGAACAGGCGGGGTTCAAGATCCGGGCGCTGATCGGCGCGCCGGGCCTGACCCGGTCGCAACGCTCGCACCAGTTCTTCTTCCTCAACGGCCGGCCGGTCGTGAACCGTTCGCTGCAGTACGGTCTGGAAGACGGTTACCGCGGACTGTTGACCATCGGGCGGCGGCCGGTGGGCATCGTGTTCATAGACACCCACCCGCGGTTCGTCGACGTCAATATCCATCCGACCAAGCGTGAGGTCCGGTTCCGCGACGAACGCGCCGCCCACGACGCATTGAGAGACGTCATCCGAGAACGCCTCGCGGCCATCGAACCGGCGCAGACGCCCCCCATTCCCCCGCCGCACCCGGCGGATACCCCCGCCGTGTACGTGATGAAACCGGAAGAGCATCCCACAGCGAGTGCGCCACCACAGCCTGCTCGAAAACCCTCTCCGTTCGAGAACGACGCGGGTAAAGTACCGGTAGCGACAACGGAAGAGGGACAGGTTCAGACCGAGATCTCGGGAATCCCGACAGCGATGGATCCTCTCGTCGCGCCGGAGGCGCTGTACGAACCCATCGGGCACGTGGCGCATGCGCCGCTGCAGGTCTTCGACACGTACCTGATCGTCCCGGAGGGCGATCGCCTGCTCATCATAGACCAGCACGCGCTGCACGAACGTCTCACCTACGACAATCTGCGCGGAGAGGTGGAGGATCGCGACTATGCCGCGCAGCAGCTCGCCGTGCCCTTGCTGGTCGACGTGCCGCCCTCGCACACGAAGCTGCTGGAGTCGAATATCGGCGCGTTCGCGGGACTGGGCATCCATATTGAACCGTTCGGCGGCAACACGTTCCAGGTCACAGGCATCTGCCACCTGTACGACGAGTCGAAAGTACCGGACATCATCTATCGTGTGCTCGACGAAATCGCGCAGGGAGACCTGTTCGACCGCGAGCAGTTGGTTTCGGAGTTACTGCGTCTGGCAGTGGAAGCGTGCCGCAGTTCGGTGAAAGCCGGCGATCGGTTGACCCCGGAGGAGCGCAGCAGTCTGCTCGACGGGTTCCGGCGGCTGCGCCCGCCGTACACGTGTCCGCATGGACGCCCTATCATCACCGAGATCACTCAGCGCCAGATGGAAAAGAGTTTCAAGCGAATCCAGTAGGCCGGGCACAACCCGAACGTCGGGTAGCGTGTTGTGGCGCGCGGAGCTATCGGACGATTGGGAGCATACTCCGCTCATGAACCCACGAGAAACGACAACGAATCCTCCGTCCCCCAGTCTGTTGGCCATCGTCGGGCCGACGGCCAGTGGGAAGACGGCCCTGGCGATTTGCGTAGCGGAACGGCTCGGGACGGAGATCGTCTCGGCCGACTCGATGCAGTTCTATCGCGGGATGGAGATCGGCACGGGCGCGCCGACGGCGGATGAACTGGAGCGGATCCCCCACCATTTCGTAGGGTTTCTGGATCCGTCAGAGGACTTCTCAGCGGGCAAGTTCGAGACACAAGCCAAGGCCCTGGTAAGAAACCTGAACCGGAACGGCAAGACGGCCGTGGTGGCCGGCGGGTCGGGCCTTTACGTCAGCGCACTGATCGACGGCCTCTTCCCGGGGCCGGCCAAGGATGAGGCCATCCGGGCGCGCCTAGCCGGCGAGGCGGGCGAACTGGGCGCCGCACCGTTGTACGAGCGGCTCAAGTCCGTCGATCCTGACTATGCCAACAGGATCCAGCCCGGTGATCTGCGGCGTATCGTGCGCGCGCTCGAGGTGCATGAGTTGACGGGTTCCCCCCTCTCGCATCTGCACCGCCGGCATCGCGAGAGCGTGGCGCCCCTGGATGCCGTCCAGGTCGGTCTCGACTACGACCGCGAGGTCTTGTACGCGCGGGTCAACGCGCGGGTCGACGCGATGTTGACCGCAGGCCTGCTCGATGAGGTGCAAAGCCTGTTAAACCACGGCTATGGGGAGCACATCGAACGCCTGCGTTCGCTGGGGTATCGCGAGATGGCCGCCCATCTGCGGGGGGAGTGTACGCTGGAAGAGGCCACGGAGTTGATGAAGCGCAACACGCGCCGATATGCCAAGCGGCAACTCACGTGGTTCCGCGGCGACGAGCGCGTGCAGTGGCTACGCGTGGAAGCGGACAAGCCGCTGGAAACCCTGGCCGACGAGACCATCGCGCTGCTCAGACCGTGAGTCCGCTGCGGTAGATGGTGGTTTCGGTGACGACGAAATCGACGGGGATGTCGTGGGCGTCACTCTGGAAATCGCTGACGATCTGGAGGTCGTAGGCTAGGCCGATCATGGCGCCGCGATAGGTGGCGAGGAAACGGTCGTAGTAACCGCCGCCGTAGCCAATGCGGTGACAGTCGGGGGTGAAGGCGATTCCGGGGACAATGCAGACGGAGTCGTGGGGCGGCGCGACGATCCGGCGGGCGGCACGGCGGGGTTCGAGGATTCCGAATCGTCCGGGCGCCAGATCGCGGAGGCTCCAGATGCGCGACCAGACCAGCCGTCCATTGGGTTCGGCGATCGGCACAAGCACGGGTTTGCGGCCCACCAACAACCAGCCGGCCAGTTCATGGGTATCGACTTCGTGGTCTTTGGACGAGATGTAACACAGGAACGATCCGGCCTCGGCGAAGACGGGAAGGCTCCTCAGACGCGCCACGATCTCCGAACTGCGCCAAGCGGCTTCACGCGCCGGCATCTCACGGCGTGCCAGCAGCCGCTCTTTGCGAATCTCCTTTTTGCCCACTACCCGGTCTCCTGTCCACCGCGATCTCATCGTACAGGAGTCGCGGCAAGTCCGCGGCTATCTTGTCAAATACGCCCGGTGCGGTCAAATGCCACCGCGTGCGGCGCCATGCAGAATGTTCCGCCTTGGGCAAGAATTGCTGGCACAGGATAGCATTCCATGGGCGCCGCCCGATCTTTCAACTCATTATTCCAAAAGCCCTTATAGATACCACGCCAATCGACCACCGCTTGGCACACGGGTTGCTCACTTCCTTCGGGAGACCTGCTTCCCATTCAGGTCTTTCCTCGTGAGTGGTTGGCCCGGTGTCCGGAATCGGTACCCATTGCCGTTTCCATCCGTCGCTGGATAAGCATCCGGGCCTTCCTTAAGTACAACGCCTTCGGGCGATGTAGTAGATAAGGGGCGGAACCCCGAACGCCGGGTGCGTATTGTGGCGCGCCCGAAGAGTGAGGCTGAGTTTGCCGTGCGCGCCACGGCAGAGTGATCCGGCGGGACGTAGACCAGAGGGAGGACGGCGATGCTGCAAGGATTGTATGCAGCGGCAACTGGAATGATGGCGGTCGAGTCCCGCCAGGATGTCATCGCCAACAATATCGCTAACGCCGCGACCTCCGGGTTCCGCCGTCAGGAACCGGTTCAAAAAGGCTTCTACGAGGTCTTCACGGACGCGATGAAGCGTCCGTTCTATTTCAACCGGAGCAGCGCCCCAGGCGGTGGCGTGAAGCTGGTGGAAACGTTCACGGACACCCAGGCGGGCGGCATCGCCACCACGGACAATCCAATGAATGTGGCGCTATCGGGACCTGGCTTCCTGATGGTCGAAACGCCGCGTGGCGAGCGCTTCACGCGCCACGGGGCGTTCGCCGTCGATATCGACGGCCAGTTGGCCACGGCGGACGGCTACAAGGTGCTGAGCACGGGTGGGACTCCCATCGACGTAGGGGAAGGCGCGTTGAGTATCGGCCGCGACGGCACGATATCGATCGACGGCGAAGCGGGTGAGCAGTTGGGCATCATCGAGTTCGAAGATCCCCATATGCTGACGCGCGAGGGCGAGTCGCTCTATATCGCCTCGGAAGAGGCGCGGCAGGCTTCGGCGCCCGCCGCGCAGACGCTGGTCGAGCATAAGGCTTTGGAGATGTCGAACGTGAAGCTGCCGCAGGAAATGGTGGCGCT
>JAACEL010000041.1 GCA_011682535.1 Nitrospiraceae bacterium
TGAACTCTCGCCCTGTAATCAGGCAGGAATAGCTTCCCCCGAAAAAGCAGTGGCTTACCGTATACCCAGATCAATGTCGCAAGCACACCGGCTAAGAACGTCCATAGCTTGTCTAGTTCATCTACCCAGTTCATGTGCATACTCTAAGAATTAAGGAGCAATTAAGGTGACACCATACTTAATTATTGCGTTTGTGTTGGTTCATGTTGGTTCGCATGTTAAGCTGCAACAATTAAGTATGGTGTCACCTTAATTGCTCCGTCAACAGAGCACCAATCCCATCGGAAGTATTCTACCATGTAAGGCCTGAGAACTCGATCAATGTCGAGACGACCTTTCCTCACGAGATGCGGCCAAGCCCCATGCTGGACTGTTCCTGATGTGAATGGATTTGAATGTGCGTCCGTCAGGCTTGGCCGGGGGTTGCCTTGGTCGGCAATCCCCGCGAGGCCAGGCGGAAGATGCTCCGCATGAGCCGATTGCTTCGTCCGAACAGCATCGTGACCAGCGCCGTCTTCTTGACGCTGGCGCGCGTGATCTTCACCTGGTCGCCGGAGTTGAAGTCCCGGTGCGCGTTGAGGCGTTGGAGCGTCAACACGGCGAGGCCCACGGGGAAGAAACAAAAGCGCCGGATGCCGGGTTCCGATTTGGGCAGGAGCGTGGCGTAGGTCATCGCGTCGTCGAGGCATGACCAGGCTTCGCCGATGAGTTCGCCCAACGCCGACTCGAAGGCCGGAGACTTCGGGTTGTCGAGGCCCAGGCGGTCCAGGTCGAAACCATGGCGTTCGAATACGTCGCGCGGCAGCCAGCACGCGTCGCGTTCTTTGTCGTCCCAGATGTCTTTGAGGATGTTGGTCATCTGGAGGCCGCGTCCGAATGCGGGCGACAGCTCATAAAGGTGATCGCGGTGGACGGCGACCGCAGGCGAGTGGGCGCAGAACAGGTCGGTGAGCATCTCGCCTACGACGCCCGCGACGTGATAACAATAGTCTTCCATGTGGGCCATGTCGGGTACGCCGTGGCTGAACGCGCCCTGCTGGTATCGGCTCATGCCCTCGCTCATGATGCGCACGCAGCGCGTCATCGCCGCTTGCTCTTCTGGGGAGTAACTATGGGTGAGCCGAACCACGCGGACGGTGTTGCGGACGAGATCCTTCTCCGCCTCCAGCGTCGTGCCGTGGAGGCGGGGGGCCAACTCGCTGGCGAAGGCGTCCGGGTCCGCGCGTCCCTCGAGCGTCGCCAGGAACATCTCGCCGAATCGCCGTTTTTCCTCGGCGCCGATCGTGTCGGAATCTTCAATGGTGTCGGCAATCCGGCACAGCAGATAGGCCGTGCCCACGACGACGTGCAGGCGGGGGGGGAGCAGGGGGATTGTCAGCGCGAATGTGCGGGACACTTCCTGGAGAATCGCATTCTGATAGGCCACGTCTTCCGCTGGTGGCCCGTTCGCCGCTGCCTTCATGTGGGTACTTTCTGAAACGACTGCCCTGTCTTTGCCCGGAACCGGCGCCGACCCGATGCGCCTATGTCCGCTTCTCGAAACCACTTCGTATGGGTTTCTATCATAGCAGAAACAGGTGGCGTCATCATTAGCCGCCGATTCCCCGAACGCCGGGTGGCGTATTGTGGCGCGCTCGAAGTACTTGGGCAAGCGGCGATTACGGCAACACAAGGTTGCTCAACCACGCTGACACCCGATGGGTGAGCGCCGTGTCTGGTCCAATAGCGAGGCTGAGCTTACCCCGCGCGCCACGGCGCAGTTAACCGGATGCGGGTATTTCCCCGAGTTGTCGCGGCGTGAAGCCTTTCTGCTAAGATGCCCGGTAGCTGCCGCGGCGGCCACTGGATTGGAAACAACCGCGAAAAAGGAGCACGTCATGGGGCGCAAGTACGTTCTCGGGCTGGACTATGGCACGGAATCGGGCCGGGCCTTGCTGGTGGCCGTCGACAATGGTGAAGAGGTGGCGACGGCCGTGCAGCCGTATCCCGATGGCGTGATCGATGTCGCGCTGCCAGGGTCGGGCAAGCGGCTTGAACCGGATTGGGCCTTGCAGAATCCCCGCGACTACCTTTACGTAATCGAGCAGACTATTCCGAAGGTATTGGCGGATTCGGGCGTAGACGGGGCGGACGTGATCGGGATCGCCACGGATTTCACGGCGTGCACCATGCTGCCGATCGACGAAGCGGGCACGCCGCTGTGCATGAAGCCGGAGTTCGCCGACAACCCCCACGCGTGGGTGAAACTCTGGAAGCACCACGCGGCCCAACCCGAAGCCGACCGGATCAATGCCCTGGCCGAAGAGCGCGGTGAAAATTTTCTCGCGCGCTATGGCGGCAAGATATCGAGCGAGTGGTTCTTTCCCAAGGCGTTGCAGGTTCTCGACGAAGCCCCGGAGGTCTACGACGCAGCCGACCGCCTGATCGAGGCGGGGGACTGGATCGTCTTGCAGCTTTGCGGCGAGGAGAAGCGCAACGCTTGCGTGGCGGGCTATAAGGCCATCTGGGACGAGGGCTATCCTTCTCCCGAGTTCTTCAAGGCACTGGATCCGCGGTTCGAGAACGTCGTTGCCGATAAACTCAGCGAGGACATCTACCCCGCGGGTGTCCGGGCCGGCGGCCTGCTGCCGGAGGTAGCCGGGAAGGCCGGCCTCAGGCCCGGCACCGCCGTCGCTACCGGCGGCGTCGACGCGCACGTAGCCGTGCCTGCCGCCACTGTTACGTCCGAAGGCAAGATGGTAATGATCATGGGCACGAGCGTGTGTCACATGGTTTGCGGCACGGAGAAGAAGGTCATCGATGGCATGTGCGGGGTCGTCAAGGAAGGCATCCTGCCCGGTTATTACGGGTTCGAGGCCGGTCAGACCGCCGTGGGCGACATCTTTGCGTGGTTCACCGACAACTGTGTGCCGGGTTGGGTGGCGGAGAAGGCGGCCGAGGAAGGCGCCGACGTGCATGGTCATCTCAGCGCCCGCGCCGCTCAACTCAAGGTCGGGGAATCGGGTGTGCTCTGTCTGGACTGGTGGAACGGCAACCGCTCGATCCTCGTCAACGCCGATTTGACCGGTCTCATGATGGGTATGACGCTGACGACGACCCCGGCCGAGATGTACCGCGCCGTTCTCGAAAGCACGGCGTTCGGCACCTACAAGATCATCAAGCAGCTCGAAGCGGGCGGCGTGCCCATCACGGAGTTGTACGCGTGCGGCGGCCTGCCGGGCAAGAACCCGCTGCTGATGCAGATCTTCGCCGACGTGACCAACCGCGAGATCAAGGTCAGCGCGAGCGACCAGACGGTGGCGCTGGGCTGCGCGATGTGGGGCGCGGTGGCCGCGGGCGCGGAGGCCGGCGGGTATGACAACGTGGCGGACGCCGCCGCCAACATGGCCCGGCTGCGCGATGAAGCCTACACGCCCGATCCGGACAACCACGCCATGTACGAGAAACTGTTCGCCGAATATGAGCGCCTGCACGACTTGTTCGGGCGCGGCGGCGATCCCGCCATGAAGAACCTCAAAGAGATCAAATTGTCCGTTCGCGGCTCAGGAGAGTAAGCATGCGCAAAGAGTCCCTCGAGTTTCTCAAAGAGCTGGTTACCACGCCCAGCCCTTCGGGCTTCGAAGAGAAGGTTCAGAAGATCTGCCGGGCGTATGTTGAGCCTTTTGTGGACCAGGTCTACAAAGATGTCCACGGCAACCAGTTCGCCGTGAAGAATGCAGACGCCGATCTGCGCGTGATGCTGGCGGGCCACGTCGACGAGATCGGCCTGATGGTCAACAATATTGACGACAAAGGGTTTGTCTCGTTTGTCCCGGTCGGCGGCGTCGATACGGCGGTCCTGGGCGGACAGCGCGTCGTGGTCCACGGCGCGAAGGGCTCGGTGCCCGGCGTTATCGGCCGGACCGCCATCCACCTCACTGATGCCGACAAGCGCGGCAAGGCCCTCAAGATCCATGAGATGTGGATCGACATCGGTGCGAAAAACAAGAAGGACGCCGAGAAGGTGGTCGCCGTTGGCGATCCAATTACCATTGACGTCGGGTTCCAAGCGCTACGCGACAACAAGATCGTCGCGCGCGCGCTTGATGATCGCATCGGCGCGTTCGTTATTATTGAAGCGATGCGCCTGCTGGCCAAACGGCGGGTTAACGTGGGCTTGTACTGCGTGACGACGGTGCAGGAAGAGATCGGTCTGCGCGGGGCGACCACCAGCGCCTATGGGTGTAACCCGCATGCGGGTATCGCGGTCGACGTTGGTCACGCGCTCGACTACCCCAGCGCCGATCCGAAGCGCCACGCCGGGGGCAATGTAAACGCGGGCCCGATCATCGAGCGCGGCCCCAATATCAACCCCATTGTGGGCCGGGGCCTCATCGGCGTGGCCAAGGCGAAAAAGATCCCGTATCAGATAGCGGCCGCGCCGCGGGGCACGGGTACGGACGCCAACGCCATGCAGCTCAGTCGCGGCGGCGTCGCGACGGGTTTGATCAGTATTCCGAACCGCTACATGCACTCGCCGGTCGAGTTGGTTTCGCTGAAGGACGTCGAGAATGCGTCCAAACTCATCGTCGAGTGGGTGTGCTCGCTCAAAGCGGACACGAGTTTCATCCCGTAACCGGGCGCCCGCCGCGGGAGCCAGACGATGCGCGATCATGCCACCTATGAAGAACGTTCCGGCCGTCTCCAGCGCCGCTGGCGGCGGCTTGTTCGCGGCACGCGGTGGTTGGCGTGCAACGCCTCTGGCCGCCCCCACAACATCTTGGTCGAATTGCGGTGGCGGCTCGGCGATGAGGTCATGGCCATCCCCATCTACGAGGCGCTATGCAGGGCGCACCCGGGGTGCCGAGTCCACGTGCTGTGCGCTTACCCCGAATTGCTCGACCGTAACCCGTTCGTGCACACGGTCAACCCGGACGAGGACCAGTTGCTGAATATCGAGCGCGGCCTGGATGCGTACTATCTTCTCCGGAGTGGGCCGCGCGACCGGTATCGCCTGGAGCACTATGCACACCTGGCCAGAGTGCCTACCCCTGGCGTTCGCCCGCGGCTCTACTACGAGAATTGGCAGACGCCGCTGCTTGACGGGGTCGAACGGCCGATCGCGGCGGTCTCGAGGGGTGCGTCATGGCCGACTAAGCGTTGGCCGGTGGCGCATTGGCGCGAGGTGTGCGCCGGGCTGGCGCATGCGGGGTACCGCGTCGTCGAGCTGGGACGGGGCGATGAGCGCATCGGGGCAGGGGTGTCGCTCGTGGATCGGACCTCCGTGCGGGAAGCGGCGTGCATTCTGCGCGCGGCCGACCTGTTTGTGTGTTGCGACTCGGGGCTGATGCATCTGGCTCTGGCCGCCGGTACACATACGGTGGCCTTGTTCGGCCCCACCGACCCGGCTATACTCATTCGCGATGAACCGAGGCTGACGGCCGTCCTGAGTCATGCAGACTGCCGGGGGTGCTGGAACGACCTGCGGACCGATACAGCGCCGGGGATGTGTCCGCGGCACAAGGTCTCGTGTCTGGAAGGCGTCACACCCGAGGAAGTTCTGGTGGCGGCCCGGGAAGCGGCGGCTCGTGGAGCCGTTGCGCGAACCGTTCCGGGCTGATGGCCCCGCGGTGAGGAACCAGCCTTTGCGTGTATTGTTCTTAACCCTCTACCCCGATGTAGCGGCGAGTCCGCGTCTGCGCGTGACACAGTTTGTTCCGTATTTGCGCGATCACGGGGTCGATTGCACCGTTGCGTGTCCCCTCACCGCGCGGGAGCTGGCCGTGCTGACCGGCCCCAATCGTTCCCGCCGTCCTTTCTGGTATCACGCCCGGGAGACCGTGCGCCGGGTGGGTCAGATCCTCGATGCGGGCCGCCATGACGTCGTGTTTGTGCAGAAGGCCGTCATGACGGCCTATATCCGGGGGATTGGCGCGCTTCTGCGCAGCCGCGCCCGGCGTCTGGTGTACGACATCGACGACGCCGTACACCTTGCTCCCCCGCATCCACTGGGTTTCCCGTGGCGGCTGTTGGAAGACCGCGCCCAAATCGAGCGCCTGTTCCGTGCGGCCGATCTGGTGCTGGCGGGCAACGCGTGGCTGACGCAAGCGGCGGCGGATGCGGGCGCCCGCGTCGAATGCTTCCCCACCGTAGTGGACACGGATCGATTCGTGCCCGGTGAAGCGCCGCCTGATCAATTCCGCATTGGGTGGATGGGCAACCCGAGCACGACCATCTGCCTTGAACCCGCGGCGGAGGCCTTGGCGTCGGTGAAGCACGCAGCGGTCTGTCTGGTGGGCGCGGATCCTGCCCGCGTGCCCTGGCAAGGCGCGATCGACCATCAGCCGTGGGTGCAGGACAGGGAGGTGGCGGAGTTGCAGCGGTTCAGCGTCGGTATCATGCCGCAACCGGAGCGGGAGTGGATGCGGGGCAAGTGCGCGCTGAAGGCGCTGCAGTATATGGCCTGTGGAATTCCCACTGTGGCGTCGCCGTTCGGGGTTGTGCTGGAGTTCTTGCGCGACGGGGAGAACGGCTTGCTGGCGTCGTCGACCGCCGACTGGCTGTCGGCCTTCGATCGGCTGCGCGACTCCGGCTTGCGGCGGCGTCTGGGCGAGGCGGGCCGGGCGACGGTGGAAGCGCACTACGCGCTAAACAAGGCTGCACCCCGGCTTCTTGAACTGCTACAATCCATCGTATGAACCGGATCTGCTACGTCATACCGTCGTTCAGTGTGGGGGGCACGGAACGTCAGTTGGTCCGTCTCGTGAGCGGTCTGGTTCGCGATCACGAAGTGAGTGTCATCTGTACGCACCATGACGGCGCGATGGCGGGCGACGTGCGGCGGAGCGGGGCCAATTTCCGGGTTCTTGGCGGCGGGGGCGGATGGGATTTCACGCTCGAGCGTCGGCTCTATGACTACTTTTGCTCGCATCCGACCGACATTCTGCACACGTTTCTATACGGTTTCGATTGGTTTACCAATCGCGCGGCGCGCAGGGCGGGGGTTCCCGTCATCGTGTCCAGCCGGCGCCAGTTGGCCACGTGGCGCAAGCGCCGCCATCTGTTCGTTCAAAAACGCGGCAACCGGCTCGTCGACTGCATCGTGGCGAACAGTACGGCGGTCGCGCAATTTGTGGCGAAGCACGAAGGCGTTGATGAGAGCCGCCTGCGCGTTATCCCCAACGGGATCGTGGCCGATGATTTTGTCTGCGCCACCGACGCCCACCAGATCCGCCTGCGCCATCGCATTCCGTTCAACCGGCGCATTGTCGGCATTGTGGCCAATTTCAGTCCGGTGAAGGACCACCGGCTTTTCGTGAACGCCGCGGCTGAACTGCTGCGCCGGCGAGCCGATCTCCATTTTCTGCTCGTGGGCGGCGGCCCGTTGGTCAAGCCGATTGGGAAGGCCGTCAAACGGCTCAAGATCGCCGATTGCTTCACCCGCATCAGCACGATTTCCGAACTGCCCGAAATGTACAAGCTGATGGATGTGTCGGTGCTGTGTTCGAAGTCGGAGGGATTTCCCAATGTGCTCATCGAGTCGATGGCGGCCGGCGCCCCGGTGGTTGCGGCGGCCGTCGGCGGCGTGCCCGAGATCGTTCGCCATGAACAGACGGGCCGCCTCGTTCAGACACGGGATCCCAAAGCCTTCGCCGACGCCGTCGAGCATGTGCTCGATCACCCCGACGAGAGCGCCGCGATGGCCGCACGCGCGGGCGAGTTCGTGCGCGCGGAGTTGACCGTCGACCGCATGGTGAACGCCTACCGCGCACTCTACGACGAGTTGCTGGCGCGTCATACGCGCCGGGACGCCTGAGCCGTGTGCGGCATATGCGGCATCGCACTGGCCGACGCCACCCGGCGCGCCGACTTGAGCGTCGTGGAAGTCATGACGGCTGCGCTCAAGCATCGCGGTCCGGACGACTCCGGCACGTGGGACGGCGGTCATGTTGCCCTCGGCATGCGGCGTCTGAGTATCCAGGATCTCCCCGGCGGTCACCAGCCCATGTCGAACGAAGACGGCACGATAGTGGTGGTCTTCAACGGCGAGATCTACAACTTCCAGGAACTGCGTGCCAGCCTCGAGGCGCGAGGGCATACGTTTCGTACGCGTAGCGACACGGAAGTCATCGTGCATGCTTACGAGGAGTACGGCGACGATGCGGTCGAGCGCTTCAATGGCATGTGGGCGTTTGCCCTGTACGATCGCAACCGCGATCGCCTGCTGTTGTCGCGCGACCGGCTGGGCATCAAACCGCTGTTCTACCGCGAACACGGCGGGACACTCGTGTTTGCCTCCGAACT
Organism: Nitrospiraceae bacterium; assembly: GCA_011682535.1. GTDB lineage: Bacteria > Hydrogenedentota > Hydrogenedentia > Hydrogenedentales > SLHB01 > JAACEL01. The sequence continues at coordinate 8,284 of JAACEL010000041.1, forward strand.
TGACGCGCTGCTCCAGTCCGGACTGGTCCGCGGCCCGCTCAATCCCGCCGCCGTTGACGCCTACTTCTCGTTTCTCTACGTTCCTGCGCCCGACACCATTCTGGCCGATGTCCACAAGCTGTGCCCCGGCGAGAAACTCGTGTTCGAGCGCGGTCAAGCCACCACCCAGCGCTATTGGCGGGTCGAGTATGCGATCGACCAGGCTTGGACACTGGCCGACGCGGCTGACGCCTATCGCGAGTTGATCGAAGACGCCGTGCGGCTGCGGCGCATCAGCGACGTGCCGCTCGGCGCGTTCCTTAGCGGCGGGATGGATTCCAGCACGGTGGTAGGGATGCTCAGCCGTCAATCCGGCACGCCGATCAAGACCTTCACCATCGGCTTCGACGACGCGCACGCAGACGAACTGCGGTTCGCGAGAATCGCGGCCGGGCATTTCGGTACCGACCATACCGAGGCTGTCTTAACGCCCGACATGGTGGACCTGCTACCGATGATCGTGTCGCACTTCGGCGAACCGTTCGCCGACTCATCGGCCGTGCCCACATGGCTGGTGTCCCACGTGGCCCGGCGCGACGTCACCGTGGCCCTGTCGGGCGACGGCGGTGACGAGTTGTTTGCGGGCTACACGTGGGCGCATCGCGACCGCCAGGTGGGGACTTATCGCGCCGTACCGGCGCCTTTGCGGCATCTTGTCGATCTGGCCCTCGCCCTCGCGCCCGGCTCGCCCGGCATGGCCAAGCTCAAGCGGTTTAGCGAGGATTCGTTCCGGGCGCCGCGCGACAGCTTCCGGCGCAGGGAGACCTGCTTTGGCGAGGACATGCGGGCCGTGCTGTACCGCCCGGCCCTCGCGCAGGCGATTGCGGCGAGCGCCGTCGACCGCTTCGAGGAACACGCCGCCGCGGGGCCGGGAGCGCATGATGACTGGATGCTGCATCAGGATACGTCGATGTATCTGCCGGACGACATTTTGACGAAGGTGGATCGGATGAGCATGGCGAACGGCCTCGAGACACGTGTGCCGCTGCTCGACCACCGCCTTGTCGAGTTTGCCGCTACCGTGCCGTTCGCCTTCAAACTGCGCGGGGGCGTTTCCAAGCGCCTCGCCAAACATGCGGTACGCGACCTCCTGCCCCCCGAATTGCTCGCGCAGCGCAAGCGGGGCTTTGCCATTCCCATCCACCGCTGGTTCCGCGAAGATCTTCGCGATCATTTTCAGGATCTGGTATTCGCCGCGGATGCCCGCTCACCCGCCCTGCTCGATTCCGTCCGCATCCGCGCGCTATTCGACGCCCATACCGCCGGGAGGGAGCACTACGGCCACCATCTATGGGCTATCACGATCTTCGAGCACTGGCTGCGTTACATCGAACGGCACACAGGGGTCGTGAACCGCGTTTCGTGTACAGACGAATTCTCAAGACAATAGATCTGGCCCCGTGCAATGAGAAAGTGGTTACTTGCCATTTCGCCGGTTTCGGCGCGGCTTGAACTTGGCCGCGTCGAGGTCGGCGATTGTTATTTCTTGTGACACGGCGAAGTCGTCGTTGAACATTTGCCGGACGTCGGCAATCACGTCCGTGTCGAGGGTGGCGATGCCCGATTCGGTGTAGAAGCGCTCCGACGTAAACGTCGCGTTATACGATCCCACGACGGTCACCACGTCGTCGACCAGAAAGCCTTTGGCGTGCAATGGCGCCGGACCGCGGTACTCGAAAATCCGGATCCCCCCTTCCAGCAGTTCGCGGTATCCGGCGCGGGTCACTTGGTAGATCATCCAGCCGCCGAAGGGGATCATCCGCATATTGGGCTCGGCGTTGGTCATCAGGCGCACGTCGACGCCGCGAGCCGCCGCCGCCAGCAAGGCGGTCTTCTGAATCGGGGCCGGGCGAATCGAGATGCTTTGCCACCAGATGCGCGACTGCGCCCGGTCCATCACGGCTTTGTAATATTTCGTCATGTACCGCTTCCCGCCGTTCTCGAACGGTTGCTGATAGAGAAAACGCGTCAGCCCCTTGACTCTCCACCCGCCGGGGACGGTTGGATCCGGAACCATGAAGTCCAGAGAGTCGTAGGTCGGCGGATACATCGGGCGGGCGTACATCGCATCCAGTTCGGCCGCCAACACCGTGGCGCCCTCCGGATCCTCATCCAGGCGCCAACGCTTCTCAAACTCCTTCGCCACCACCAGCGCCTGCGGTCCGCGAACCCAGATGTCCGTGTCGCGCCAGGTGACGTCGTGGTCCGTGCCGCCGCGTTCGTAGCGCCCGCTCCAGTTCATGCCCCCGGTCAGCGCTTCCACGCCATCCACCACGAGGTATTTGTCGTGCAGGTGGCGTTTCCAGAACCGGCGGGGCGTGTGCGGATGCGACAGGATGTCCCACACGGAGCTGTACTCTTTTACTTCAACGCCCGCTTTGCGCATCTTCCGGTGGAATGACGGGCTGCCCAGCGCATAGGTGCCAAAGACGATCAGCTTGACGTCCACGCCCTCCTTTTTCTTGCGGATCAACACCTCTGCCAGCCGCTTCGTCGTTTCGTCCGGGAAGATGTACATCGTGGTGAGGTAGATGTAGTGCCGCGCGTTTTCCAGCATCCGCCAGCGAACCGGGTACGACTCTTTGCCGTCGACGAGCAACGCGATCTCGTCGCTCACGGCGAGGACGCTGTTCGTAGCCGCGTTGAGTTCCTGCTGAAACGCCGGCTCCAGAATGGGGTGAAGGGGTGGCGAAGCGTCCGCGCTTGCGGCGGTCAACGCCGCTGCGGCCAGCCACAATAGACACGCGTTCATCAAGTTACGTTCCCATTGGTTGAACCAAGACGCCCCGAGAGGCCATCCTCTAGGGGGGACCTACGATAGCACAACGAGAACTGAGGTGGCGACATGACGGATGCGAAGAGGATACCGGATGGCGTCGGGAAGCCAATGGTCGAGATCGAGGCGCGGCAGTTGTTGGGTTTAGTATGCACGAAGGGCGGCCTGACGTGTCCCCTGATCGAGCCGGGATGCGCGCACGCGATTCTTGCGCGCCTGGGAAAAGACCCCACTCTGCCGGTCCAACTCAACTCGAACGCCGACACGGTGCCGCACTACACGACGCTTACATCCGAGGACTACGCGCAACGGGATCCGGACGACGCCTTCAACCGCAAACGCGATCTCGACGTGCTGCAACGCCTGGGACTGCTGCCCGGGTCGATTCGAAGAGCCCGCTATCTGTTTGAACTGCTCTTCGCGCGAATCGACACCCCCGGCGGCATCTGCGTTTATGACACGCCCGGCTGGGAAGGCTGCCCCCACGCCCGAAACGGGGCCTATGAGCGCATCCGGGAAGAGGGTTGGCAGGCCGTCGTCCACGCCCGCACCAAGAAAGAGATGCGCGCTTTCCGCGAGCGAAACGTCGAACGCATCCGGAACGGCGAACAGTTGTACGTCCGCCCTCACCACTTCATGTGCCTCGCCTGCGGCTATGCGGGCGGTGAGAACGACGCCCCGCGTCCCAACGACACGCTCTACGAGATCCTGGAGCGTATCCGGCGTCAACCCGACGTGCCGGTCACGCTGGTGGAGGGCTGCTGCGAAGCCTGCGATTGCTGCGATGGGTTCCATCCTGGAAACGGACGCTGCGTACACACCTGCGGCCTCATCCGCGACTACAAGAAGGATCTCGATCTATTCCAGAAGCTGGGTTTGCAACCCGGCGACACGCTCAGAGCCTGCGACTTTATCGATCTACTGTTCGAACGCATCGCGTCCACCCGCGAGATCTGCGGCTACGGCGACGGCATCGTGACGTCGGAAGAGTGGACTATCTGCAGCGGTCCCGAGGGCAATCCGGGCTACGAAAAGACGCGCAGCACGGGACTGCTTTGAGTTTGTCGGGGCGGGATGCCGCCCCAGCGTCTGCGACGGCAACGAACGGCGTAACGAACCGCGCTTCCTGAAGCGACGAACGCTGTCCCTACACCCGCCAAGGCGCCCGCATGGCGCGCGACGTCATCCGCGACGCTTCAGCGTCGTTGACCACCACCTGGCGCACCGGATCCCACTGGATCTTGCGTCCCAGCAGCATCGCGATGTTCCCCAGGTGGGCGATGGTGATGGAACGATGGCCAATCTCGGCCGGCACGATGCACGCCTGCCGCGTGCGCACGCAATGCAGGAAGTTGCCGCGATGTCCCTGCCGATGGTCGCCGCTGGGCCGCGGCAAGTGAATCTCGTTTGGCCCAAACGTCTCACGCACGAGATCCTTGGGCTCCGTTTTCACGCCCTGCCGCGTAACGTGCACGAGTCCTGCGTCGCCGAAAAATTGCACGCCCTGCTTGTAGTGGTTGTTACTGCCCACGTGCAGCATTGCGCCGTTGGCATAGCGGCAGGAGAACTGGTAATCGAGGGCGGCGTTCCACAGGCCCTCCGTCGGGAACACGCCCTTCCCTTCCACCGCGACCGGCCCCGTGTCGTCCGTGCCCATGCCCCACTGGGCAATGTCGATGTGGTGCGCGCCCCAGTCCGTTACCTGCCCGCCCGAGTAGTCCAGAATCCAGCGAAAATTCCAGTGACAGCGCTTCTCCGTATACGGCGCCCACGGCGCCGGCCCCAGCCACCTCTCGTAGTCGAAGCCCTCGGGTACCGGCATCACCGGTTGCGGGGCGATATCGGAACCTTTCCCGATCCCCACCTCCACCCGTTGCAGCTTGCCGATGCGTCCGTTGCGAACCAATTCGCATGCGAAACGGAAATGGGCCGTCGAGCGCTGCCAACTGCCCGTCTGCCACACGCGCCGCGTCCGTTCCACTTCATCGACGATCGCCTGGCCTTCGGCGATGGTCAACGCCAGCGGTTTCTCCCCATAGACGTCCTTGCCCGCCCGCAACGCCGCGATAGCCAGCACGGCGTGCCAATGATCGGGCACGGAGATGCACACCGTATCGATATCGTCGCGGGCCAGCAGTTCGCGGTAGTCGTTGTAGGCCGCGCAATCCTGGGTTCCGTAGTGTTGGTTGACCTCCGCGACGGCCACGCCGCGCCGGGCCGCATCGACATCGCATACCGCCGTAATCTGGCAGTCGTCCTCGTACAGGAATCCCTTGACGTGGCGCAGGCCCATGCTGCCCAAGCCAATCAGGCCCAGCGTCAACCGGTTGCTCGGGGCTCGCCCGCCACCAGCACCCAGCGCCGAGGCCGGAATGATGTAGGGTGCGGCTACACCGGCAGCCGCCGTCTTCAGGAACTTTCGCCGTGTGCTCCGCCGTTGATCTTGTTCCATAGCCGCTCTCCTATTGCGCCGCCTCACGGGCCTCGTTCAGCATCTTCATCCACACCCCCATGTATGCGCCGTGATCGTGGTAGGTGCGGCCGCTGACCAGGTTGCCGTCCACGACACACGCCTCGTCGACAAACTCGCCGCCGCACACCTCCAGGTCGAATTGGCACTTGGGTACCGTCGCCATGCGCCGTCCCCGCACGCAATCCGCGCGCGCCGGGATCTCGACGCCGTGGCATACGCTGGCGATGGGCTTGTTCGTCTCGAAGAAATGGCGCGTCAAGCGCATAAGATCCTCGTCGTACCGGATATACTCGGGCGCGCGGCCACCCGAAAAGAACACGCCGACGTACTCCTCGGGCACTACGTCCTTGAACGCCAGGTTGGCCTCAATGGTGTACCCTTCCCACTCCTTGGTGATGGTCCAGCCGGGCTTCACCTCGTGCATCACCATCTGGTACCGGCGCTTCTCCGGCGCCGCCACCACCGGCTCGAAACCGTCCTCAATCAGACGGTAGTATGGATACATCGTATCCATCGTCTCCGACGCGTCCCCAACGATAATCAGTACCTTGTTCATGTCCGGTCCCTTCCCATGTTGAGATCCCAATCGCCGGCTGACTCTGTCGTGGCGCGCGCAGCCAGCTTAGTCTTGCTTGGTGCTTTGGACGCGCCACAATGCGCCACCCGGCGTTCGGGTTGAGACTAGCCGCCCGAGCGCTTGCTCAGGCAGGCCTCCAGATACGTTTTCGCACGGTTGATCTCCGCCGTTACCTCGTCCGCCGTGGGCAAAATCGGAATCCCCCGCGGCACCGGATGCATGAAGATCGACGTCCAACCGCCATAGTTGATTTTCCGCAACGCCTCCAGAATCGGCACAAAATCCAGATCACCCCGGCCCGGCATTTGCAGCAGTTCCTGTTCCTTCGGGCGTTTCTCGTGACACCCCATGCCGTGCTGCCACGCGTAGAAATGCACCAGGCGGCCGCCGAGATCGCGGATCAGGGTAGCCAACTGCGCGGGATCCTGCGGCAGATGATAGGGCGCCAAGGCAATGCCAATGTGGGGCGACGAAGTGAACTCGATCAGCCAGCGCATCGAATCGGGCGACTCGATCAAGTTGTTGGCGTGGTTCTCAATCCCGATCAGTACGCCTTGCTTCTCCGCCTCGGCGATGTGGGGTTTCATCTGTTCGGCGAAGACCGCCACGGCCGCCTTCAATTCGGTCCCGCGTAGATTGGCCGGTCCGCTGCCGCCCGATATGAGCAGGCGCCCACCCAGCGCTGCCGCCACGCGCATCTCATCCTGCAACGCGAACGGGCCCAAGTCATAGTGTGTCAACACCCCCAGCTTCACGCCATGCCGTGACAGCAGCGCCGCGAAGGCTTCATGCCCCATCGACTCCATCTGCTCGCGTTGGTTGCCATGCGGCGCAGGCCAGAGGTCGAGATGGGTGGCCCCCGTCTTCGCCATCTCGGGAACGATCGTGCCGAGCGCCATTGTGCCATACATACTCGAGGCCAGTGCGTAGCGGAGTGAAAAGTCCGGCGCGCCGTGTGCTGCGCCCGGCACGCCCAGCGCCACTGCACCGCCCAACAGACACCCACAGAAACCGCGGCGGCCCATCACCCGTTGCGTCATCGTCACACTCCTCTTCAAGCATCCCAGGCCCATGACGCGTCGTTGATGACTATAGAAGAACACCCCCAACCCCATCAAGCACCGTGCTGCGCCCCCGGAAGCCCGCCGTTTGGGTTTCAGGGAACGAGAATCGCCCTAGAAAAGACTTGACAGGAGTAGTAATACTTGAGATAATGAAGTAATTAATAGACATCTTTAAGAGATGCATGCGGATAGGCGGTTCGGTGTGTGGATTCTCCTAGCGGAGAAGGCAACAGCGCATCCGGGAGTCGAAGCTGGTGCGTGTCGTGCGGCATGCGCGCAGTATCCGTATTTTGCAAGGGTGGGATGTGCTCTTCGGGAGTACTACCGGCGATACCGAGGGAAGTCTGCTGGTCAATCGGCTCGATGAGTTGCATTGGCGGGGACCAGGGAGGTCGTGACACGATGACTGTCACAGTCGAAAATGGGGGTATCGAGGACTACTTGCGCGTCGGTCAACCGGCCGCGATACAGCTTGAGCCGGAAGGAGGCGCCGGCGCACGGTTGCCGACCACGGTGCGCGGTTGGGAATTATCCTCGCAGATCATCCTGGATCGTCCAAGAACGCAAGGTCGTTGGGCGCCGATGCGCGACGGAGCGCACTGCATCGTCCGTCTGGTAAACGAAGGCCACGCCATCGCGTTCCATAGTTTGATAGCAAGCTATGACAACTGGGGCAAGTCGTGCCAGTGCCGCGTCGCGTGGCCCGGCGAGTATCATGTGGCTTCGTTCCGGCGCCGCGAGCGCATGAAGGTAGACATCTCAGGAACACTCAGCGCCGACGGCGTGAGCGGTGTCAGTGTCAACCTGATAGATCTCAGTATGAGCGGTTGCGCCCTCATAGCCCCCACCAGCCTGGCCGGCGACACCGCCATCCAACTATCGTTCTCGCTGCCCGACGGTGGGGACATCCGCGACGCCAAGGCCACGGTCCGCAACAGCCGCCCTATAGGGGACGAAAGGTTTGTCTTGGGCTGCGAGTTCCAGGGCGGCCAGGCCTACCTCGTGAGCGAGATCGCCTATTACACTTCCACGCGGCTGGGGCGCTCGAGCGGACCCTGTGTAGCGGAAGCGGCGGTGCTCATCATCGACGCCGACGGCACGGTGAGCGATCCCCTGTGGAAAGCGCTGCGGGAGGAAGGATGCGACGCTCATATCGCCCGGAGCACCCTCGATGGCCTGGTACGGCTGCGGACCCTCCGGCCGCCCGTCCTGGTGGTGCGCCAGGACCAGCCCGACCTGTCCGGTGTCGAGATCGTGCGGCTGGTGCGCAACACGCCAGGACTCGATACGATGCACATTTTTATGTTCGGTGGAGAATCCAATGCCGCCGACGGACTGACGGCCGAGATGAATCTCGCCGCTCACTTTACGCCCGCCGACAGCGTCGAGAGAATCTGCGACGCGGTGTTGGAAGTGGTCAAGGCCGAGTCAAACAGCTAGGGGTCCGGTCAGCAGTCCTAGTGAAGGAACCGGAAGGTTGCCTGCTGCCCTCCGGCGGAGTAGAATCCGGGTAACCGGTGGGAAACTCCATACAGGCTCGCGGACTCGACCATGCACGTTCTTGCGGCAATCGGTACTCGACCAGAAGCCATCAAGATGGCGCCCGTCATCGGGGAATTGAAGCGGCGTGACGCCGAGTTTCGCGTGTCTGTCTGCCTCACCGCGCAACATCGCGAATTGCTCGACCAAGCCGTCGATCTGTTCGGGTTCACCGTCGACTACGATCTCGACCTGATGCGTCCCAACCAGACCCTCTTCGACGTGACGGTCGGTGTATTGCGAGGTATAGGACACACGCTGGAAGAAGCAAAGCCCGATGTACTCCTGGTGCACGGCGACACGACCACCTCCTTCGCGGCCGCGCTGGCGGCTTACTACAAGAAGGTGCCGATCGGGCACGTCGAAGCGGGCCTGCGCACGCACGACAAGTTCAGTCCCTTCCCCGAAGAGATGAACCGCAAACTGTGCGACGGCCTGTGCGACTACCACTACGCGCCCACCGAGTCCAGCCGCGAGAATCTTCTGCGCGAAGGCATCCCGCGAGATCACATCGTGGTGACGGGCAACACCGTCATTGACGCGCTGCTCGACGTGGCGCAGCGCCCCCATACCTTCGAGGATCCGTTGCTGCGGACCATCGGCCTCGAACGCAGACTGATACTGGTCACCGCCCACCGCCGCGAGAGCTTCGGCGGTCCTTTCGGGCAGATGTGCGCGGCCATACGCTGCCTGGCCCACGACAACCCCGGTGTCGAAATCCTCTACCCTGTCCACCCCAACCCCAACGTCCGCCGCACCGTCGAAGAAACCCTGGGAAACACCGATCGCGTCCATCTCGTCGAACCGTTGGAATACGCGCCCTTCGTGCATCTGCTCAAGCGCGCCGTGTTCGTACTCACCGATTCGGGAGGCCTCCAGGAAGAGGCCCCCGCGCTGGGCAAGCCCGTGCTGGTGATGCGCGAGGTTACCGAGCGTCCCGAAGCCATCGAGGCCGGCACGGCCCAACTCGTCGGCACCACCCGCGACGGCATCGTGGCCGCCGCCCAGCGTCTGCTCGACGACCCCGACATCCACGGGCGCATGGCCAACGCCGTCAACCCCTACGGAGACGGCCAAGCCCGCTTCCGAATCGCCGACCACCTCGCCTCGCTTCGCGCCCTCATCGGCGCTTCGCACTGAGGCCTCCCACCAACCTCGTTCCCAAAGTTGCACTTGGGAACGCAATTGCCCGCGAAGTTGTACTTCGCAGGCCTCGTAGCGATCACGCTCGTCCTCGAAGTCACCTCGCGTTGCTGCCACCCCGTTCGGGGCTTGTTCGTGGGTTCGCTCCGCTCACCCACGGCTTATATGTGCTGTCAGCCCTTCGGGCCTATCCGCCGTTCGGCGCACCCTCGCCCGGAGCGGGGCGTTCGAACTACCCCAGAAGTGAAAGGTTCACGCCCTTCGACCGCCCGTGGAAACGGAGGAGCACTCAGGGTGCACGCGGGGCCTTTTGCATTCCCCCCCAAGCGGTGCTACGATCCGGCAGACATGACTCAAGCCATCTACACAGACCGTCAGCAGCGCCAGTTCGGGCGCATCGTGCCCGACTTGGTGCGATACCGCGGACTGCTGCGCGACGTGGTCTGGCGTGAGCTACGCGCACGGTACCGCAACGCGATGATCGGCTTCTTGTGGGCCGTGGTGCAGCCGGTGTCGATGATGCTCATTCTGACGCTGGTGTTCGGGTTCCTCCTTGGCGACCTGATGGGCGACCGCGCGTTTGGGTACGACCGGTCTTTCGCCGTGTGCCTGCTGTGCGGACTGGTGCCGTGGCAGTTTCTGGCCGCCGCGCTCGCCAGTGGCACCAACTCGCTCATCGACAGCCAGGACCTGATCAAGAAGGTTCACTTTCCGCGCGAGATCGTCCCGTTGGCCGCCGTGATCAACTGTCTGGTCAACGCCGCCATCGGCTTCATCACCCTCCTGGTCGTGATGGTCATCATGGAGGGCGTGTCGTCCCTCGGCGTCGGCCTCCTCTACACGCCCTTCATCTTCGCCATTCAGTTCACGCTCATCGTCGGACTCGTGCTGTTGCTGTCGTCGCTCAACGTCCACTATCGCGATGTAGGCTACTTGGTCGAAGTCGCCTTGGCTTTTGGGTTCTACGCTTCGCCCATCTTCTACCCGCTTCCGAAAGGCATGGCGTCGCTGCCGTTCCCTGAAGCCGCCAAGGCCGGCCTCTATCAACTGTACATGCTCAATCCGATGACCAACCTCATCGCCGCCTATCGCCAGGCCCTGCTGGGCAATCAGGTTCCCGACTTCGCACTGCTGGCGCGGCCTGCCTTGTTCGCCGTTATCTTCCTGTTCCTCGGCGCCTACGTGTTCCGACGCCAGGCGCCCACGTTCGCGGATCACCTCTAGATGCCGTTGATTGAAGTCGAGAACGTAAGCAAAGTCTTCCACCCGCGCCGCGGCCCAGGCAGACTGGTGTCACGCGGGGGACTGGCGGGCCTGTTCCGCCGTGGCCGCCGCGACATGGTAACCGCGTTGCAGGACATCTCGCTCACGGTGAACGAGGGCGAAGCGATCGGCATCATCGGCGCCAATGGGTCGGGCAAGAGCACGCTGCTCAAACTCCTGGCCGGGGTTAGCGTGCCGACGACCGGAAGCATCACGGTGCGCGGACGGGTCGCGTCGCTGCTGGAGCTGGGCGCGGG
>JAACEL010000308.1 GCA_011682535.1 Nitrospiraceae bacterium
GACAGTCCAGCCAAGCCCACTTCCACCGCATCGGCGGCTGAGCGCCGCGAAGCGGCGCTTTAGCAGAAGCTCCGCTTCTGCACGGCCACATGACCCCGCCGTAACCGTTGGCTTAGCCTGACGCGCGCGCGCATGCGCGCTTACCGCTTTTCTTTGCTTCTTTCTTTTCCCGCGAAAAGAAAGAAGAGATCTCACTCTCCCGCCGGCTCTTTGGGCGCCAGCCATCCCAGGTGTAGACGATCGAGTTGCCACCGGTGCAGATGGCGGCGGAACCGAAGATCGTCGTAGCGCCGCGCGCCTTCCATCCACGCCTTGACGTACCCCGCCACGATCAACACGCCGCCGATCACGTACGGACGCTCGCGCAACCGCCACATCCCGCTCGCGAGAATGTACAGCGGGTGCGTGCCCATGAACCACTGCCCGCGCCCCCACCGCGCGCGGCCGTAGTAAATGCTCTTGTGCGACGACCCCATCAAACGGTGGTGGATGATGCGCAGTTCCTCATCCCGGAAGCTACGCGTCTCCCAACCGAACAGACTGGCCCGGTGCATCGCGATGCCGTCCCACATGACCTCACGCACGAACCCCCCGATCGCCTCCCAGCATTCGCGCCGCCAGAAATTCATCGCCCCCGACACCATCTGGTCGATGATCGCCTCCTCCTTCATCGCCCCGTCCCCCACCGGATTGAACACTTTGCCGCTCGTCCCTCCCAGCTTCGGATTCGCCTCCATCTTGCCGATCGCGTGCTCGAAGTAACCCGGCGCCAACGTCAGGTCGGCGTCCATCTTGCACAAGTACGCGTAGTCGTCCGTCTTCAGCGCTTCGAAACCCGAGTAGAACGTGTCGATGACGCCGCCGCCCACCTTGCGCTCGCCGCGGTCCTCGCGGTGAACGACGTGGATCCATTCATGCTCTTTCGCCATCTCCTCGGCGATGGCGCCCGTCCGATCCGACGAGCCGTCATTGACCACGACACACTCGACCGGCCGTATCGTCTGTGCCACCACGCAGTCAAGTGTGTGCTGGATAAACTGCTCTTCGTTGCGGCACGGCATGATGACCACGTATCGCCGCGATGCCGGCTGGCCGGAATCCTCCGCCATGTAGGCTGCTCCTCTCTTATCCGCGTGGTATCGGGCGCCAGGTCCCGGCCGCTTGAACGAACCGCCGCGCCAAAATCGCGGCGTTCCGCCCTACTTCGAACTCCGTTTCGATCGTACGCCGAGCCGCTTCCGACAGACGCACCGCCAGTTCCGCGTCGTCCATGAGCGCCGCCAACTGCTCCGCCAGCGATTCCGCGTCGCCCGGCGCCGCCAACAGCCCGTTTCGATACGGCTGAATCAACTCGGGAATCCCGGAAACACCCGTCGAGATCACCGGCACGCCCAGCGCCATCGCCTCCATCAGGGCCACCGGGATCCCGTCGCGGTCGCCCGACGCCGCCACCACGCACGGCAGCACGAACGCGTCGGCCTCGCCGAACAGCGCTTTCACCCGCTCTTGCGGTTGCGCGCCAAGCAGCTCGACGTGGCCCTCCAACGACGCCTGCGCCACTTGCACCCGGAGCGGCTCCAGCAACGGACCGCCGCCCACGATGCGGCAGCGGAAACTCCGTCCCTGGTCGCGCAACATGGCCAACGCGCGGACGAGATGCTCGATTCCTTTCTTCTCCACCAGACGCCCAACCGCGTAGATCTCGAACGCGCCATCCCGCCGTTCGGGGCGCCGCCACGCGTATTGCTCCACGTCCAGCCCACACCGCACCAGACTCAGACGCGGCAACAGACAGCCCGCCTCGATCAAGTGCCGGCGGTTGTATTCTGAGATGCACGCCGTGAACGCCGATCGCCGCACCTTCTCCTTCAGCGCCACCGGCCGCTCGAAGATGTCGTTGGCATGCGCCGTGAAGCTGTACGTCACCCCCGCTACATGCGCCGCGTACATCGCGATCGACGTCGGCATATGGGCGAAGTGCGCGTGGATGTGGTCGTGTCCCCCATCGGCCAACCGCCGCGCCAGCGCGCTGCCGACGACAAAATGCCACAGCAGTTTCAAACGATCGGCCGCCGCGCTTACACGCGCCCCGCACGCATCGCGCAACGCCAGGCACAGTCCACCCAGGAAGCGTAGCGGACGGCGCACCGCCATCGTCAGCGCACCGATGGCGATCTCGCTACGCGGAAGCTCATACAGATACGTCGTGTCCGCCAGCAACGACTCGGCCTCCGCCGAGACCACCTCACCGGAGGGACGCCGGGTGCTGAACGTGGCAACCTCCACGCCCCGCGCGCGGACCGCCTCAATCTCCCGGTAGATGAACGTCGACGTCACCGCGCCAAGCGCCGGCGCCAAATAGGCAACATGCGACGCCCTTTTTCCCGATGAACTCACTTCACCTTCCATCATACTTCGCCTCACGGAACCTTACGGAGCCGCCAAATGCGGCCATGTGAATGGTACCCGTACTCCGCCGCCCGTTCAATGACCCGAACGAATCCCCGAACGCCGGGTGGCGTATTGTGGCGCGCCCGAAGTAGCCGGGTAAGCGGCGATTACGCTCAACCACGCTGACACCAGATGAATGAGCGTCGTGTCTGGTCCAATTGCGAGGCTGAGCTTGCCCCGCGCGCCACGGCGGAGTTAACCGGTGATGCGGGACGAATCTCAGGATACACAGTATTCGTTCATCGCGAAGAGATCTCATAAAATACAGTAAATTCGGGCCTAAATCGCAGAAAAAGGTGGCATTTCAAAGTCGATGCCGATACAATACGCGAAGCGTTGTCGTGGGCCTATCGACATCCTAGGGAGAAGTAAGCATGTTCCGTGTTCTACCCCGCTGGGGGAGTGCCGTATGCACACCCTGTCTTAGCGTTCTCGTTGTGGTCGCGCTACTAACCGGATGCCCTCAACCACCCCCCCTTGCAGACGCGGGCACATCGACGCCGCCGCTTGCAGACGCGGGCACGCTGCCGCCGCCTGTAGACGAAGACACGTCGACACCGCCACCTGCAGACGTGGACACGTCGACACCGCCGCCTGTAGACGTGGGCGCGCCGATACCGCCGCCGCCTCAACCCAAGACGAATCCCGCCGTCACCCTCGACTCCTCCGTTCCCGATCCTACGCACGTCGCCTCGATCCCCGTCACCGTCGAGTTCTCCGAATGGGTACAAGGCTTCGAGCCATGGGACGTCGAAACGCTAAACTGCACGGTGACCAACTTCAAAGGCGGCGGCTCGACCTATAAGTTCGAGATCGTGCCGGAAGGCGAGGGTCTCGTGTCCGTGCACGTCCCGGCTGACGCCGCCATGAACGCCGAAGAATCGGGCAACGAAGCCTCCATCGAATTCACCCGCATGGTTGACCTGACTCCCCCCACCGGCATCATGACCTCGACCGCCACGCACCCCACCACCGAGTCGCCCATCCACGTCTCCGTGACCTTCAGCGAACCCGTCACAGGGTTCGACGCCGACGACGTCGAACCGGTGAACGCGACCGTCGACAACTTCACCGGCGCCGGCGATGCCTACGCATTCGACTTGACTCCGATCACCGACGGCATCGTGTCGGCGCGCCTGCCCGAAGGCAGGGTGCACGATATCGCGGGCAACGCCAACAACGACTCCGCCCAAATCACGCGCGCGTTCACCCTCAACTCGAACGTGGAAGCCATCATCGACGTCAACAACGAGCCATGGCTCGCGGGCGCCGCCGTCAGTTCCACGCGCGCCTACGCGCCCATGGCCGTCTTCTTCGAAGGCTGGCGTTCCACGCCGCGCGAAGACGTGGTCGAGTACCTGTGGGACTTCGGCGACGGCTCGCCCACCTTCAGCGGCTTCAACGCCGCCAACGTCTACGAAACCCCCGGCGCCTACCTGGCCCAACTCACCGTCATCGACAAGCACGGCTGGGTGGCCACCGACTCCGTCGTCATCGAAGTGCTCGCCCGCAACGGAACCACCTACTACGTCGACGCCGAACAGGGCAACGACAACTCCGCCGGCACCGGCACGGGTAACGCCGCATGGCGCACCGCCGCACGCGCCTTCAGCAACACCTACCAGCCCGGCGACGAGATCCTCTTCAAACGCGGCCAAGTCTTCCCCTTCAGTGCCGATTCGTTCGACGGCTACGCCTGGCGCGGCACTCACGGCTACCGGTTCGCCGCTTACGGCGACGGCGCCAAGCCGATGTTCAAACTCGCCGGCGCCAACGTCGCCACCGTGTTCCCGAATCCTCGCTACGTAGCCCACATCACCTTCCAGGATCTTCAGTTCGACCTCACCAACGACCAGGGCAACGCGGCCACACTCGTCCAGATGACGCAGGAAGCGCAAAACATCATGTTTCTCCGGTGCGATGTGTGGAACTGCAACTCCGCCATGCTCATGCAGAACGATGTCAGCGGCGCCTTCATTGTCGACTGTACGGTGTACGACTCCCGCTCGATGCAGATCTACGCCACCTGTTCCCGCCTCGCCCTGCTCGACAACTACTTCGACCTCTCCGCCAACCACATCGCCTACCTCGAAGTGGTAGACAAGGGCGTATTCGCCCGCAATACCTTCAGCCGCCCGACCTTCGGCCGCCACGCCCTGCGCGTCTCCGGCCGCGACGGCCCCATCACCAACAACGTCGTCATCACCGACAACCACATCCGAGGCTGGATGGAACCCGGCGCCGGGCGCTACAACTGGCTCCTCGTCCACATCGCCCCCAACACCGCCTCGCTCCAGTTCATACGCGACATCGTCTTCAAGAACAACACCGTCGAAGATGGCGGCATCCTGCTCAACATTGGCAACTGTGAGAACGTGCTGGTCCACGACAACGTCTTCAGCTCCGTCGACACCTACGAGGCGCGCCGCATCATCATTGGTTCCGCCCACGGGTTCGACACCATGCCCAACAAAAACATCCGCTTCACCAACAACATCATCAACGTCGCCCCGAGCGACGTCGGCACCACCTCCGTCTTCTCCATTCTCACCTACGACAACGCCCCCTTCGAAGGACGCTACCTGCACGAAAACATCACCATCGAAAAGAACGTCATTGCCATGGCCGGCGGCGTCAGCCGCTTGCTGTGGTTCGAGACCCTCGACTTGGATCAAGTCGCCCAGGTCAAGACGGATAACCAGGTGATCTACGTCGAGGATCAGAACGCCGCTCTCTATCAAGTCGGCGGCACCCTCACCAATCCGGCCAACCTGTTCTCCCTCTCCCAATGGCGCGACGCCACCGGCAACGACCCCGGATCCCAGATCTACGACTCCTTCGCCTGGCCCGTGCCCGGCTGGGCCTCGGCCCCCGCCTCCGTGGTAAACAGCCCCATACCCGTGACCTACGAAGGCGCCTTCGCCATCACCGACGCCGGTCTGCGCGAGGTGCGCCTCTGGGTGCGAAAAGACTCCGACACCTGGGCGGACACCGGGCTGGCAACGGCCGGGAACTCCGGCAACTTCCTCTACACCCCTCCCGCCGGAGCGGATGGCGTCTACCGTTTCGCACTGCAAGCCATAGACAACGCCGACAACACCTCGCCCCCACCCCAAGGCAACGGCCACTGCCAGACCGTCTACACCACCTTCAACTAGCCGTCTACTGATCCCCGCGCGCGGGTGCGCACAAACTCGCGCCAAGCTACACAATCACTCCTTTCCTCTGTGTCCTCCGTGTCCTCTGTGGTTAGGAGAAGGACTGGAGCGAACCACAGAGGACACGGAGGACACAGAGGAAAGAGAATCGTCAGAGATGAGACGGTGACGCACGGTCAAGATGGTGGTAAACAACCTCGAATGGCTGTCCGCTGCATTCCACGAGGCCCAAGACTGCTGTCCTGAGAATTCGGGTGTTTGCGAAACGCTGTCTAGAGCATTTCTGATTACTTGTTCCAGTCATTGCGGCCACTCTCAAGAGCCAAGTCGAGCCACCGGAGACACATGTTGGGGGCGAAGAAGTAGATCTTTCGACCGAGCCGGTCCGCGACTTGACCCGCCAGCATGCCAATCGGCGGGAAATCGGTCCCTGAGAAGTACAGGTTTTGGCCGGACACGGGCTCATGAGCAACGGCCTTCCGAAAGACATCCCGACCCGGCTCGCGTGTCAGGTTCCCGTGGAGGGTTCCGTATGTGTTCGGAGAACCAGTGTGCAGATCGAAGTTGTCCCGGCAGACCAGTTGTATGTGCTCAGAAGACGGGGCCGGACGAAACTCTGCTTCCGCCTCGCCATTGTCCTTCGATGCTCTCTCGAAGTAAGCCGCTTCCGTGCA
>JAACEL010000309.1 GCA_011682535.1 Nitrospiraceae bacterium
CGCCCTCAACTGCGCCGCCCTGGCTTCCGGCGTGCTCGAGAGCGAGTTGTTTGGACACGAGAAGGGCTCGTTCACCGGAGCCACCGAACAACGAATCGGCCGGTTCGAACGCGCCGACAAGGGCACGCTCTTCCTCGACGAAATCGGCGAGATCGAGCCCAACATCCAGACCAAGCTCCTGCGCGTCTTGCAGGACAACGAATTCGAACGCGTCGGCGGCACCAAGACCTTGAGGGTCGACGTGCGCATCGTCGCCGCGACCAATCGCGACCTCACCGAAGACATCCAACAAGGCCGTTTCCGCGAAGACATCTACTACCGCCTCAAAGTCTTCTCGCTAACCGTGTCCGCCTTGCGCGAGCGCCGCGACGACATCCCCGGCCTCGTCGATCACTTTCTGCACAAGTTCAACCTCGAAATGGGCAAAGACATCACCGGCGTCGACGACGACGTCGTGGGCTTCTTCCTGCGCTATCCCTGGCCCGGCAACGTGCGCGAGTTGGAAAACATCATGGAACGCGCCATGGTGCTCGCCGAAGGTTCAACCATCACCACCGACGAACTGCCCCAGGAACTCCTATTCAACCAGGAAGAAGACATCACCCCCCAGCCCCCTGAAGTCACCGGCGGCGCCTCCCTCATCGAACGCACCGACCAGATGGAATGCGAACTCATCCGGGGCGCCCTCGAACGCTTCCGCTGGAACAAGACCAAAGCCGCCGACCACCTCGGCCTAAAACGCACCACCCTCCAATACAAGATCAAGAAGTACGGATTGCAGTAGGCGACCGTGCCCGCTCTTGTTCCACGAGACCGGAGCAACGGGACGTTTGAGATCTCTCCCTGCGGTCGAGATGACGGTGTTGGTCGGTCGAGATGACGGTGTTGGGCAGAGGGTGGATAGACTGGCGAAGCGCACTGATGTTTGCCCAGCACGCTACCTGTCATTTCGAGCGTAGCGAGAAATCTCATTGCGACCCATCCCGCTGCCGTCCCACGAAATTGCGGGGCGTTGCGGGGCGCCACGAAGAACACGAAGGGGGTTGCACTCTTTCTGCGTTCCCACGGAGGATTACGGGAATGAATCTCAAGACGATCAAGTTGACGCGGAGCGGGTAGAAGTCACATCTGAGCACTGGGTGAGGATCTGAGGAGGGCATGGGCATGGATTCGATCTTTCGTTCTATCAAGACGTACCCTGACCGGAAGGACGCGAACGGTGTTGTGATGCGCCTGTTGGACGGGCTGGGCTATCGATTCTACTGGGCTACGGAGGGCCTGAGCGACGTGGATGTCAGCTTCAGCCCGCGGAAACACAGCCAGAGCATTGGCGAGTTGATGACACACATCTGGGGGCTGGCCCATTGGGTTCACCTCAATCTGCTGGGAAAGCGCCTGACGGATGCGCGGCCGGACAATCCGGCCGAAGCCCGGGTCCAGGCACTCGACACGCTGGCGGCCATCAGGGAATATGTTGCCCGTGTCGACGAACAGGAACTCTTCGCCTGCGAGGTGGAGGGGATGCCCTTCTGGCACGTCATCAACGGCCCCCTGGCGGACGTCCTCACCCACACCGGCCAAATCGCGTCCCTCCGAAGGCTGAACGGCAATCCCGTCCTTAAGCACAATGTCTTCCTCTGCCACGACCGGGAGAAGAACAAGGCGTAGATCGCCCTCCCCCGTGTGTGGCATGCTACGGCTTCGGCGCATCCCCTGACACTTGTGGCCGGACACCATGTGGCGAGGAGGACTATGATGAGACCTGGACACCTGTTGTGTGCCGCCGTAATGGCCGCGCTGTCGCAACCGGCCACGGCCGATGTGCATATCGTCCCGCGGCCTGCGTCTGTGGAACTGAGTAAGGGACAGTTTCGCGTCAACGAGGACACGGCGATCGCATTCGAGTCCGGTTGGCCTGAAGCAAAGGCGTTGGCCGCATATCTCCAATCCGTCCTCCAGCCCGCTACAGGATTTGCGTTCCGCGTCTCGCCGTTGGACAAGGCCGATGTGTCTGCAAACACAATCGTGTTGGCCCGGCTCACGCAAGACGCGGGTGCGGAGGCCTACGAACTCCAGGTGGACTCGGGCGGAATCCGGATCGCGGCGCCGCAGGCGGCCGGTTTGTTCTACGGCATCCAAACCTTGCGCCAGTTGCTGCCCCCGGCGATCCTGAGCGACGCCCTCGTCGAATCGGTCCCGTGGGACGTGGCGTGCGTCAATATCGAAGATCGGCCCCGCTTCGCTTGGCGTGGGATGCTGCTGGACGTCAGCCGTCATTTCATGTCGATGGAAACCCTCAAGAAATGCATCGACACCCTCGCGTTGCACAAGATGAACTCGCTCCAACTCCATCTCACCGACGACCAGGGTTGGCGCATCGAGATCAAGAAGTACCCCAAACTCACCGAGGTCGGCGCTTGGCGTGAAGAAACCGTGATCGGCCACGCCAGCAAGAAACCGGTGAAATATGACGGCAAACGTCACGGCGGGTTCTACACGCAAGACGACATCCGCGAACTGGTCGCCTACGCGCAAGAACGTTTCGTCAACATCGTCCCCGAGATCGAAATGCCCGGCCACGCTCAGGCCGCCATCGCCGCCTACCCCGAACTGGGCAACACCGGCGAGACGCTTCCCGTCCACACCACCTGGGGCGTCAACGAAAACATCTTCAACGCCGAAGAAAGCACGATTCTGTTCCTCCAGGACGTGCTCGAAGAAGTGCTCGACCTGTTCCCCAGCACCTACATTCACATCGGCGGCGACGAGGCGGTCAAGAAACAGTGGAAACTGAGCCCCGCCGCCCAGGCCCGCATCAAGGAATTGGGCCTCAAGGACGAAAACGAGCTTCAGAGCTACTTCATCCGCCGTATGGACACGTTCCTCACGGAGCGGGGCCGCCGTTTGGTGGGCTGGGACGAAATCCTCGAAGGCGGACTGGCCAAAGGCGCCACCGTCATGTCGTGGCGGGGCGTCAAGGGGGGCGTCGCAGCGGCGCGGGCCGGCCACGATGTCGTGATGGCCCCGAATACCCACACCTACTTCGACTACTACCAAGGCGATCCCGCCTTGGAGCCGCTCGCCATCGGCGGCAACCTGCCCCTCGACCGCGTCTACAGGTTCCGCCCCATCCGCTCCACGTTCTCCGAAGAAGAAGCCGCCCACATCCTCGGCGTCCAGGGCCAGCTCTGGACCGAATACATCGCCACCCCCGACTACCTCGAATACATGGCCTGGCCCCGCATGTGCGCCCTCGCCGAGATCGCCTGGACGCCTCAGGATCTGCGCGAATACGCCGACTTCCGCCAACGCCTCGACACGCACACGCAACGCCTCGACGCCATGAAGGTCAACTATCGGAAGCTGGACGACTGAATCGCCGGACATTGACCAGAGACATTACCACTATGACGAGGAAGAAGACGGGAATGACTGTTTTTCGCAAGCGTTCCAGCCTGAACCGTTACAATAATATGCTCTAGAGCCGTTTAGGGATGGCCTTGATTCTTGTAATGAGTGTGATGGGACGTGATGGGACGTTGCGTTCCGCCCCGGCAACTGGTACGATGGGGCCTTGGTCGATTCGTGTTCATGGAATTCTTGTACAAGTCGAGGAAGGTGTTCCCAAATGCCCAAACGTAGGACAGCCAAGATCATCGATGGAAAGAAAATCGCCGCCGACATGCGTGCGGAGTTGAAGGACGACATCGCGGTGCTTGCCAAGCGCAAAGTGACCCCGGGTCTCGCGGTCGTGTTGGTCGGCGACGACCCCGCCAGCCATGTCTATGTGCGCATGAAGGACAAGGCTTGCCAGGCTCTCGGCATCGCCTCGTTCCAGCACCGCCTCCCCGCCAACACCACCGAGCGGCGCTTGCTCAACCTCGTCAAGAAGCTCAACGAAGACAAGAAAGTCCACGGCATTCTTGTACAACTTCCGTTGCCCAAGCAGATCGACGAGAAGAAAGTGCTCAACACCATCGACCCCGCGAAAGACGTCGATGGCTTCCACCCGGTCAACGTCGGCAAGATGCTCGTCGGTGAGCCCGGCTTTCTGCCATGCACGCCGCATGGCTGCCAGCAAATGCTGTTGCGTTCGGGCTACGACCCCTCCGGCAAGCACGTCGTCGTCGTCGGACGCTCCAACATCGTCGGCAAACCCGTCGCCGCCATCCTCATGCAGAAGGCCCCCGGGGCCAACGCCACCGTCACGGTTTGCCACTCCCGCACGAAGAACATCGCCTCCATCACCAGGCAGGCCGACATCCTCATCGCCGCGATGGGCGTGCCCGAGTTCATCAAGAGCCGCATGGTCAAAGAAGGCGCCATCGTGCTCGACGTCGGTGTGAACCGTGTCGACGACAAGACCAAGAAATCCGGTTACCGGTTGGTCGGCGACGTCGACTTCAAGGCCGTCAGCAAAAAGGCCAAAGCCATCAGCCCCGTACCCGGCGGTGTCGGCCCCATGACGATCACCATGTTGCTCAAGAACACCGTAGAATCCGCCAAGCGCACCGTGGGCTCGAAGCGGAAATAGCCGACGATCCCATCCATAGAACGACTCGATCTCGACGAGCGCACGGAAGTCCATGCGCTCGTGTTCTTTCTCCAGGTCTACTTCCATCTGTGCACGGGGCGCCAAGGTTGGCGTAGCGTGTCCTGGACATCCATGAGTAGGTAGAAGTCCATCGCCCGCCCGTTTTCCCCGTTTTCTAAACGAGGCTCCCAGCCTTTTTCAGCTTCTTGATCTAGATGACTTGTTCTGATTAAATGCCCCGAATACATTGTCAGCCATTAGGTTTTCGTGCTGTGCCCAGTGCCCGCGAATGGGCCAGGAGATCTCAATGAAGACACCAACCTACTGCCTAGCAATCGCCCTGGTCTCTTGCAGCGTTCTACCAGTCGCGACCGGACAGCAAGTCAACGACTTTCCCCGCGCGGACGATCCGTTGCATGTGCGAGTGGCGATGTACGATGCCCTTATGCGCGGCAATCACCTCAATGAGGGCATCTTCATGCAGCATGTGGTCTTTCCCCCTGCCGGGGAAGATCGAGCACTTGTCGGGAGTCAGGAGGATGCCCTGGAGGTCACCGGCGCGATGATGGCCGCATACTGCCATCGGTACGCCGTGACCAACAACCCGGAACACCGGCAACAGTGTCATGAAATTCTGATGGGCATAGCGAAGCTGGAAAAGGTGACCGGCGTGCCCGGGGTGTTTGCCCGCTCGTTCAACAGAACGGACAGACCGCTTTGGCACGAGCGAGTAAATTTCTATCCCATCGAGTGGCATGCGAGCACATCCATGCCGGGCTATCGGTGGGAGGGAGATCTCAGTAGCGACAAGTTCGTGGACATTTGCTATGCCTTGAGTGTGTACTTCGATCTCGCCGCCGATGAGAAGCATAAAGCCATTGCGGTAGGACTTGTGGACCGCCTCGTGGGCCGTGTGGTCGATAAGAATTTCAAGCTGGTGGACGTGGACAACAAGATGACCTTGTGGGGGAACTTTTGTCCGGACATGCCCCATCAAGCCCTGAACGCCTTGGAGATGCTTGCCGCCCTGAAGACGGCCTATCGGATGACGGGCAAGGATCGCTATCGCGCCGCCTACCGTATGCTCATTGAGAAGCATCATTATGATGACGAGGCCATTATGGCCAAGGTTATTTGGCCGGAGATGTGGAGTGTTCCCTGGGACGACAAGCTGGCCTGCAAGAGTTACTGGCAACTGTTCCCCCACGAAACGGACCCTTCACTCTTGAACAAGTACCGTATGTCCATCAACCGCCATCAGTATGTGTGGGCGAAGAGTGAGTATGAGCATCACGGCGAGATATGGTTCCCGATGCTCTACAGCGTATTGACTGGGGACAATGTCGTAACGGAGAAAACGATAACGGCGTTGAAAAACATGCAAGGCTTCAAGAGGACTAAGCGCATCTTCACGATCCCGAGGGAAGACGGCAGCATCGAACACGTAGAGTCTGAAGAGGAAGGCAATGCCGCGCTTATGATACGCAACTACTGGTTTGGTCGGCACTACGGATTTGTCGACCCTGCGTGGTAAGGAGAAGGACCATGAAGCACATGCTGGGCTCACTAATCATATTGACGCTGGCCTTTTCCGGCGACGCCTTGGGGGCGGATGAAGCGAAGCCGGCAACGCCGGAAGGAATGGTCTATGTGCCGCCCGGAGAGTTCATCATGGGTAGTGAAATAGGCGATGCCGACGAGTCACCGCAACACTTGGC
>JAACEL010000310.1 GCA_011682535.1 Nitrospiraceae bacterium
CCCAGAGTTCCTCGTCTTAAGCAACAATCGCGACGGGAGGGATCTTTCCCCGAGGTCGCCGGGGCTGATGGTTTCGCCGCACGCCACCTCCCGAATCTCCGCGCGTCCAAAGAAAAGCGCCGGGTCCAACTCGTCGACACGCGCCCCGTCTTCCTCAAAATGCCACGGCGCGTCAATATGGGTGCCGTTGTGCGTGCACAGCGCAATGCGCGACGTGTTGCACGTGCCGCCCTCGCGTATACGGTGCAACGGGGCTAAATCAAACGCAGGATCCCCCGGCCAGACGGTCATTTCCGGGTGAAAGGGCAAGGTGACGTCCATCCAACGGAGGCCCATCAACTACTCCTTGCGGCGTGTTCCAGAGCTACGGGATCCAACACCGTTACACGGCGGTTGGCAATGCGAAGGATACCCTCAGCCCGAAGGGTGTGCAGGACCGTTGTCGTTGTCTCACGAGTCGAACCGACCAGACTGGCAATCTCCTGATGGGTGATCCGCAACGTGCCCTCTTTAGTGACCGGTGCGCGTTGATACAGACGAAGCAGACCTGAGGCCACACGGCTGCGCACCGTCTTGAAGACCGTCTCCGCCAGGACATCTTCTACCTCCATCACCCGCTGACACAACAGCCCCGCCAGCACATGACTCACTTCTCCTTCTTCACGCGCGATACGGCGGAAATCGTCCACACGCATCAGACACAGGATCGTGGGCGTCATGGCTTCCGCATAGGCTTCGCGCCGCCCGTCCGACACAAGGCATTCTTCGCCAAGGATGTCGCCTTCGAACAGGTGACGAAACGTAAGGTCGCGGCCATCGTTCGAGACGCGCGTCACCTTTACGCGCCCGCTACGCAACCAATACACATGGTCACACTGGTCGTCGGGAAAATAGATGATCTGGCGAGGCTCGTACTCGCGGTGATAGACGTACTCGCCCACTCGATCCAGCACTTCGTCATTCAGGGAACGAAAAAAAGGCACCTCTCTGAGGGATACCGCCAGCTTTAAATGTGCTCGCATCATAGTGTTAAGCTAGCCTAAAACGTCCCTGACCCATACAAATACACCCCGTCCGAAGTGCTCGAAGGGCCACAACCCACTGTTGACACTGTATCATAATTCCCGGTAAAAGTCAGTAACCACCAGCAAAACGCGAATCAATGGCGCAGATTCGATTCTTGTGTTGATTTCGCGTGCCGTGATAGACTTTAACCTAAGTATAGGCGCCTGTAGCTCAGGGGATAGAGCACCGGCCTTCTAAGCCGTAGGCCGCTGGTTCGAATCCAGCCAGGCGCGCCATGGATTCAGGGCTTCCGGCTAGTCGGGGGTCCTTTTTCGATCCGCTGTCGAGATGGCCTAACCGAACACCTCGTGCATCTTCTCGCAGTAGTAGCGGACGGTGTCCCATTCGGCGTCCGGCGCGATGCGGTGGTCGGGGCATGGGATGTATCCGCCCAACTCGACCAGCGGCTTGAGCCGTTCGATCTCGGCGTCGACGGCGGCGAGTCCCTTGGAGAAGACGGTCTTGTTCATGCCGCCCACACCGCGCAGATCCTTCCCGTACTGCTCGCGCCACGGAGCGATGCTGGCGTCCCACGTGCCCACCTCGATCGGGAACATGGTGTTGACACCGTTGTTGATCCATGTGGGGATCAGGGCGTCGATCATGCCGTCGCAGTCCAGCGACACAATGTTGATGCCGTGACTGTTGACGAGTTCGGTGATGCGTTTGTACTGAGGTCCGACCTTTTCGTCGAACACAATCGGTGAGATCAGCGGCCCGTTCTTGAAGCAGATGTCTTCCCAGAAATGGGCGAAATCGAACTTCGCGCCGCTCTCGAGGGCGGTCTTCACGCAGCGGTAGCACAGCGTGCCGACCGTGTCGATGATCTCGTCGAACAGTTCGGGATCCTCGGCAAACAGATAGGTGCTTCCCGTGAGGCCGAGCATGTTGCGAATGGTGCCGAACAGGCTGCCGCAGGAGATGCCGTAGAGATAGTCGCGTTCGCCGGTCTGGAGGAACTCCAGGCCGCCTTCGTTGAACGGAACGACCTCGTCTCCCGCCCGGACCTTCGCTTTCAGCACGCGGTCGTCGTTGTATTGAAGGCGGTGCTTGTAATGCTCCTCCCATTCCTTGCGTCCCTTGAGGAGGTGGTCGATCTCCGGCGGGATGCCGGTGGTATTGGGCTTTTCTACGATGATCACGCCCTGGTTGTTGAGCACGTGCTTGGTGCCGTCGGGGAACTCGGCCACCGTTTCCGGCTCGAAAGCAGGGAACAGGTGGGTGCGTGCCGCGAACAGGGAATGATAATTGAAGTCGAAGCCCAGTTTCTCCGTTATCCGGACGTCCATCGGGCCGCCGTCATGCCATTCCTTGGCTTCTTCGGCGGTGATGTATCCCTCTTCCGCCCACTTGTCGAGCGTCTCGTTCCAGAAGCCGAAATGCACAAGCGGCAAGCGGTCATAGGACTCATAGTTGAGGACCGCGAGGGTTCGCTGTCTGTTGTTCACGTCGTCTCCTTTTCGTTTTCTTCCAGCCATGCCTCGAACACGGCTTCGATGTTCTCTTTCGGGTCTCGGACGCCCCACTCACACTGGGCAATCACCCCGCCCGTTCCGTCATCCAGTGCCGAGCGGACACGTTTCACGGCGGCACGCGCGTCCTCGACGGCGCCGAACGGCAGAATGTGTTGGCGGCAGATCTCACCCCAAAAGGTCAGTTTGCCTTTGAAGAGGCGTCCGATTTCCTCGATGTTCATACAGAACAACTGCGAGTTGACGGCATCCATGCCGATCTCGATAAGATCGGGATAGATCGACATGATGTGTCCGTCGCTGTGGAAAAATACGTACTTACCGTGGGCCTTGCAGATGTCGCAATAGTCCTTGTACATGGGTTTGAAGATGGCGCGCCACAGCTCCGGGTCGATCAGGAGCGTCTGCTGCGTGCCCCAGTCGTCCATGAATCCGATGGCATCGACGTTCGTCTGCGCCCACATTTCGATGTCGCGCAGGTTGAACTCGTGGATGCGCCTGCACAGCTCCTTGAATTCCTCTGGTTGACACATGATGTCGACGAAGAGATTCTCGGTGCCTCGCAGGAACTGCATGCGTTCAAATGGACGGACATGGGTGCCGGTCTTGACAAACTTGTCCGTGGCCGCGCACGAAGCGTTTACACCGGACAGGTCGGCGTTGTCGAGCAGTTCCCACGGAGGCGTCCAACCGTCGAGGCGGCCCCAGTCCGCAAGGGGCGGGTTCTTGACCTCCCCCACCACGCCGACTTCGGCTACGGTCCACTCGCAGGCCCAGTCGTCCACATAGGTGCCCACTTCGGCGGGGTTACCCCGGCTGACGCTGGAGGGGCCGTAGCGGCCGCCGGGCCCGGCGAAATCGGAGGGGTACTGCCTGTTGACAGCCTCCAGTTCCTCAGAACGGAGCATGCCCACGCCGGGCAGAGCCCACAGATCCCGCGGCGCGCGGTCGGGTGAGTCAAACTCCAGTGTTTTGATGACGCGTTCGCGTGCTGTCACCCTGTGCTGTCTCCTGGTTTCGTATTCGACGCAACTGTGGAAAGGGGTATGTCGAAGGCCATCGAGCCGGCCGGCTAGGCCGTGGTCTCCCGGGCAGCCTTGGCGATGGCGGCGATGTGAGCGGGCGTTGTCCCGCAGCAACCGCCCACGATACCGGCCCCGGCTTCGATCAACGCAGGCACGCGCGCGGCCATGTCTTCGGGAGTCTCGGGGAACGTGTCGACCCCGTCCACCCGGGTTGGCAGTCCCGCGTTCGCCTGAACCATGATCGGCGTGCCGGGCGCCGCGGCATGCAACTGGGCGGCGATCTCCACCATCCCCTCCAGGCCTTGGCCACAGTTCGAACCGATGACGTCGGCGCCCGCGTCCAACACGGCCGCGGCCATGTCGGCGGGGCTGACGCCCATCATGGTGCGATACATATCCTCGCCGATCTTGTCATAGGTGAAGGTGCAGATGACTTCCAGGGAGGTGTTCTCTTTCGCTGCGCGGATCGCGGTAACGGCTTCGTCGATGGCCGTCATCGTCTCGATGACGCACGCGTCCGCCCCACCCCGTTCCAGCGCCACGATCTGTTCCCGGAAGGCGTCGTACAACTGTTCTTCCGTCACATCCCCCATCATCAGGATCTTGCCGGTCGGGCCTACCGACGCGGTTACGTGTACATCGGGGCCGACGGCCGTGCGGGTGAGGGCCGCAGCGGTTTCATTGAGTTCCCCTACGCGTTCGCCCAGCCCGAAATGATCGAGCTTGAAGCGGCTGCCGCCGAAGCTGTTGGTGGACACGAGGTCCGACCCGGCTTCAGCATAGGCGCGGGCGACATCGGCCACGTCGTCCGGGTGCTCGATGTTCCATAACTCGGGACATTCACCCACGGCCAAACCCTTGGCGGCGAGAAACGTCCCCCAGGCGCCGTCCGACACCAGTACGCCTTTCTTCGCCAGGGCGTCCAGAATCGAAATCATATGGTTCCCCTTTGTTGCTCGGCCCATATAGGAACTCCTGGCGAGGGGCTAGACCCTCGCCAGGAGAAACACATAACCCTCTTCACGTACGGAAGAGCCAGCCAGCGCGTGCTAGACGTCGAGGAACGACAGCGCGCCTTGCGGGTCGGCCGAATAGCCGTCCGCACCGATCTTCTCGGCGAACTCGGCCGTAAGCGGCGCACCACCGACGACGACCTTCGTACCCGGCGCACTTTTTTTGATGAGGGCGACCGTCTTTTCCATGTTGACCATCGTGGTGGTCAGCAGGGCGCTCAGGCCGACGACGCAGCCGTCGTTCTCGGAGACCGCTTCGACGAATTTCTCCGGCGAGACATCGACGCCGAGATCGACGACCTTCCAGCCGCCGCCCTCGACGACCATCGCGACGAGGTTCTTGCCGATGTCGTGCAGGTCGCCCTGTACCGTGCCGATGATAAACACGCCCTTGTGGTGGGCTTCGCCGGCTTCAAAGAACGGCTTCAGATAGGCCATGCCAGCCGACATCGCCTTGGCCGCCATCAGCAAGTCCGGCACGAACACCTTGTTCTCGCTGAACTTCTGGCCTACGCGGCCCATACCGATGACCAATCCCTTGGCGAGCACGTCGTCCGGCGCGATGCCTTCGTCGAGCGCCTTCTTCGTCAGTTCATCGGCGCCGTCCTCTCCCTTCATGTCCGGCGGGTACGGCGACGCAGCATTTACTTTGCCTCGTTCGACGCAGACTGCAAGTTGCTCAAGTAGCTCTTCCATTCCTGTTCTCCTCACTTATTCAGCAATAGGTCCCTAGTTCCAGTCCTCGTTCCACGAAATACTGGTAGCTCTCGTACTCAACTTGGTCCGGGATTGAGTGATCGGAATGCAGAATATAGCCGAATTGTCCTCGTACCTCAGGAATTTTGCCGGCCAACTCCCGTTCAATCTCGTCCCTATTGTTCGTGTACAGCTTGCGGACATCCATCCCGCCGCAGAATGATAGCCGATCTCCGTACTCTCTGTACAATCGCACCAAATCCATCCCGGCCTTGACTTCGATGACCTGGAGGCAATCGACGCCCGACTCGATGATTCCGGGGACCAGCGGCTCTACGAATCCGCACGAGTGCATTGTTACGGGCAGATTCCGGGACTTGCACAAATCCATGGTCCGCTTGTGGCCCGGCTGGATGAACTCCCGGTACATGTCCAGCGAGATGAACGGACGCGCCTTGAATCCCATGTCCTCGTAGAACCAGACGCCGTCAGGCTCTCCTTCCGCCGCGAACAAGATTTCCATCAAGTCCACGGTAAGCCGCGAATACACGTCCACCATGTCCTTGACCCAGTCGGGGTCGGACAGCATGCCCATTAGCATGTACTGGTGGCCGCAGACGGGGTGCATCAACTCGAAGACGTTGACTCCGCTCCAGTTGAAGAAGACGCCCCGCTCCTGGGCCTGGCGCCGGGCATCCCGGTAAGCTTCGAAATTCACGCGGGCGCGGTCGGCCGTCAACAAAGGCTTGATGTGTTCCTCCCAGGCGGTGCGCTCCTTCACAAGGAAATCGACGTGTTCGGGAGTCGCGTCGTGCTGTTTGTGACGCCGGAGTACCGCGCCGTTGCCGTCGCGCTGGAGAATGGTCTCCTCGGTCTCTTCGATGGTCTCGGGTTCGTAGTCGAGCTTGGCCACCATGTTGAGCGGCCAGCAGTTCGCAATGTCAAATGCGAAGT
>JAACEL010000042.1 GCA_011682535.1 Nitrospiraceae bacterium
TCCTGCCTCTCGCCGACTTCGTCATGCCGTTTCGCCTTCTTCGCGATAGAGGCGGGGGCGGCGTTTGTCGAAGTCTTGCAGGGCGGGGGCCAGGGCGGTGACGATGTCGGTGGCGGTGTCTCCTTGGTCGATTCGTGTGCGTATGCTGGGGGCGCCGGTGAGGGTGTCGAACCAGGTCTTCCACTCGAAGTTCTGCGGGTGGTTGTGACGGATGGCAGCGATGAGGGCCAAGCCGAGGGTGAAGGAGCGTACTTGGTGGGGGTCGTCGATTCGGATGCGGATGCCTTGGCATTCCTGGTCGCGGTAGGCGGGGTTGGCGGCTTTGCCCGGGATGGCGCGCGGGGTGTATCGGGCGGGTTCGAGCGTGCAGCCGGGGTGCTCGTGGGCCGGGATGCGCCGTAAGACGGCTTCGGGGTCGAGCCAGGGCGCGCCGACGAGCAGGAAGGGCGTGTCGGTGCCGCGTCCCTCGTTGAGGTTGACGCCCTCAAAAAGACAGGCGCCGGGGTAGATGAGGGCCGTCTCGGGCGTGGGGATGTTGGGCGAGGGCGGAATCCAGGGTAGCGATGTCTGGGAAAACAGTTGGTTGGGCCGCCAGTTGTCGAGCCTGCTGATGCTGAGTTCGAGCCGGGAACCAGCCATCAGGTCATAGCGGAAGTAGAGGGCGAGTTCGCCGAGCGTCATGCCGTGGCGGACGGGGATCGGCGCGCAACACACCGGTGATCCGGTGGTCTCGGGCATCGGACCCTCGATGACGTCGCCGCCGATGGGGTTGGGGCGGTCGAGTATCAGGACGGGGGTGCGTGCATCGGCGCAGGCGCGCATGCAGTCGAGCATCGTGGCCATGTAGGTGTAGTAGCGGGCGCCCACGTCTTGCAGATCGACCACGAAGCAGTCGACTTGGTCCAACTCTTCGCGCGACGGGCGCTTGCGTTTGCCGTAGAGGCTGATGATGGGGACGGGGCCCGCCTGGTGGTCCACCTTCGCGCCCGCTTCAGCCTGGCGGGTGAACCCGTGCTCGGGACTGTAGATGCACTTGAGATGCACGTCGGGGGCGAGGGCGAGGACATCGAGTATGGGGCGGCCGAGTTGGTCGATGGCGGCGGTGTTGGTGAGCAGCGCGACGCGCTTGTCGCGCACGGGTGCGAAATTGCCGCGCAGGAGGCGGTCGAGTCCCGAATGCGCGTTGGTGTCGGCGTTGTAGAAAGTCCGGGCAACGGCGTTGTGGAAGATGCGCCGGAACTCGGCGTTCTTGCGATTCTTGCGGGAGGGGTGGCACGTGTTGGCCAGGACGATCGTGAAGATCTGCGACTTGGGGTCGATCCAGAGCGAAGTGCCCGTCCATCCGGCGTGCCCGAAGGCGGCGCGCGTGGGGAGGTAGCCGACTTCGGCGCTCTCCCAGGGGTCGAGCCACCAGCCCAGGCCTTGCCAGGGGTAGACGGCGGTCTGGCCGAGCGCCGTCATTTCCTCGATGGCCGTCTCGGACAGGATCTGACCGCGTAACAGTCCCCGGCAGAAGCGGGCCAAGTCATCGGCGGTCGAGAAGAGTCCGGCGCTTCCGGCGACGCCGCCAATGGCCGCCGCGTTCTCGTCGTGCACCGTGCCTTGCACGATGCGTTCGCGCCAGGGGCAGTCCTCGGTGGCCGCGCATCGGGACTTCCAGTCCTCGGGGGGATTGAATCGCGTGTGTTTCATCCAGAGGGGCTCGAAGATGCGCTTCGCGCAGAGCGCGTCCAAGGGCCGCCCCGCGGCGTTCTCGATGACCTTGCCAAGGATCGTGAAACCCGCGTCGGAATAGCGGCGGCGCCGACCGGGCGGGGCGTGACGGGGGAGGGCGGCGTAGCGTTCGACGAGCTGGTCGAGCGAGTTGACCTCGCGGTAGAGTGCCTTGCCCCAGGGCAGGCCCGACGTGTGGGTCAACAGGTGGCGCACCGTGATGGGTTTGAGGGAGTCGATGGGCACGTAGGTGTAAGCGGATTCGTCGAGGTCGAGGACGCCGTCTTCCCGGAGCAACAGGGCGGCGGTGGTGGTCGCGACGACCTTGGTGATCGAAGCGAGGTCGTAGATGGTGTCTTTCTCGGCCGGTTTTCTCTCCGGGACGAGCTGGCGGTAACCGTACGCTTCGTGGAACAAGGTCTTCTTGGCTGTGCCGATATAGGCTACGGCGCCTGGGTTGTGCGTCGAGTCCACGGCCTTCTTAAGCGCAGCACTCAGGCCGCCGGTTGGGGGCCTGGCGGCGGCATCGCCCACCGTGGTCATGGCCAGGCCTGCGGCCGCGCAGAGTTGCGTGAATGCCCGTCGCGTAATCCTGGGCCTCCTTTCGTTCAGACTCATCTCAAACGTATTCCTCGGTGGCTTGCGGTGCGGAGCGGTGCGCGTCAACCCAGCGGCTTGGCCGGTACGCCGGCGATGGTCACGCCGGGTTCGTCGAAGTTCTTGACGACACAGGCCTGTGCGCCGGTGACGATGCCGGCGGCCAGACGGATCCCCTGGCGGACGGCGGTGCCGGTGCCGAGCGAAGCGCCCTCACCCACGTAGACGTTCCCCGATATCTGGCAGCCGGGGTTGCAGGTTGCGTAGTCGCCGATGACGGTGTCGTGGCCGACCGTGCAGTTGAGGTTGAGCAGGACGTAGTCGCCGATGGCGATGTTCGTGGTGAGTATGCAGCCGGGGGTGATGACGCCGCCGACCCCGATCCGGCACTTGGGATCCTGGACGAGGGCCCGGGGATGCACGACGGTGGGGGCGGGCTGCAGTCCCGCCTCGATCGCTTTCGCGACGAGGCCCCTTTTGGCGGCGGGCGAACCGACGCCGATCACGAAGGTTTCAACGCGTTGCGGCGGCGCATCGGGATCGTCGGCCCCGACGGCGTCAAAGCGCCAGTCCTTGATCACCGGAACCGCCTTGCCGCCGATGTCGATGGATGTCTTGTCCGTGACGTCGTCGACGAACACGGGCGCGGCGCCGGGTACGGCGTCGCGGACGTGCCAGTACATTTCGCGGGCAAAATCCCCGGTTCCGAGGATGGCGATGCCGTTGGACAAGGTCGGATTCCTTTCTATTCAGCCGTCCGGCCGCGGGGCCAGGGCCTCTGATGGCCGCGCCTATTGAATGCACGCTAGTGTCGCGTCATGCTTGAGATGCCGCCTATCTGGCTGTTGCGGCATCGCCTGACGGCGTCACAAAACCTCGACATAGTGCCGCTATGCCAGCGGCCTTGCTCCTTATCAGGCCCGTCCTCACTGAGGGCATCTATACGATATCTCAAGCATGACGCGACACTAGACGGATCGAGTTCCCCGTACAGGGGCAGGCACAGGACGCGGCGGGTGACGTGTTCGGCGACTGGCAGCTTGCCGGGTGCCGGGCAGGTCGTGCTGCACGGTGATTCCCGGTACGCTGGCGAGTTCCTCTCGGTAGTGATTCGCCTGTGTCATGGCTGGGTACGCTGTGGTTCTGGTGGAGGTGCGCTGATGCCCACAATCCGCCGCGGTGCGCCGGATCGCGCATGCTGGATACTATCTGGGGGTCTTCAGGTTTTTCAAGGCGACGTGCGCTCATTCCTCTAGGGGTCTGGCCGGACCCCTAGGGTGCTTCCTGGCGCTTGCGCGGCTGGCGGGAATGCCAGTAGAGTACAGGGAAACCGGACAAGGAGGACGTATCGTGAGAACGGTGACTGGGGTGTTGTGCATGGTGCTGGCAGCCGGCGTGTTGCTGGCGGGGTGCGGTTCGGAACCGGATGCGAAGGTGGTGGGGGCTTCGTTGCTCACGCAGACTCACGTATTCTATCAGGATATGGTGGCGGCGATGGAGGAGGAGGCGAAGAAGCAGGGGTTGAATCTGCGGATCCAATACGCCGAGTTCGATAGCAGTAAACAGAACAACCAAGTGGAGACGTTTCTGATCCAGGGGGTGGATGCCTTGCTGGTGGCGCCGGTGGATTCGGCGGGGATCAAGCCCGTTATCGCCGATGCGCGTGCGAAAAACGTGCCGGTGTTCACGGTTGACATCGCCGCCCATGGCGCCGACGTCGTGTCGCATATTGCGTCGGACAACCGAAAGGGTGGGGAGCTTCTGGCCGATTACATGGCCAAACTGCTCGGCGAGAAGGGCAAGATCGCCATCATCGATCACCCCTCCGTGGCGTCGGTGCAGGATCGGACGGCGGGCTTCGAAGCGTCGCTCGCGAAGTATCCGGACATGAGCATCGTCCGGCGTGTGCCGGGTGAAGGTCAGCGTGACAAGGCATTCCGGGCCGCTCAGGACTTGCTGCAGGCGACCAGCGGCCTCGACGGTATATTCGCGATCAACGACGACTCGGCCCTTGGGGCGCTGGCCGCACTCGAGGCGGCTGGTCTCGAAGACAAGATCGTTGTCCTTGGGTTCGACGGAACCCCGGAGGCTTGCAAGCAGATCCGCAAGGGCTCGGCACTGAAGGCAGACGCCGTCCAATATCCCAAGGAAATTGGACGCACGACCATCCAGACGATCGCGGCGTCGCTCAGGGGCGAGGCGGTACCCGCCGAGGTGCCGGTGGACGTGCGGGTGGTCGATCAAGCGAGTTTGGCGGCGCAGTGAGCAGTGCACGCCCCGAACGCCGGGTAGCGTATTGTGGCGCGCCCGAAGAGCTTGGTTACACGCGAGATACGCTCAGCCACGCCATCACCAGGTGGGTGAATATCACTCTCGAGTTGCTGGCGAGGCTGAGCTTGCTCCGCGCGCCACGGCGAAGTTATCCGGATTTGGGTGCACGCTGAGTGCTGGCAAAGTCCGGCGCCAACGCTTACAATGGAGGCGGAAACGGTGTAGCGGCCGGAGTGCGTGCCCGAATCCCGACCGGGGGCAGGCTCCAACCCAGGAGACGCGATGAGCGAGTTTGTGCTGGAGATGTGCGACGTGATCAAGCGCTTCCCGGGCGTGTTGGCCCTGGATTGCGTTCAATTCAACCTGCGCCCGGGCGAGGTCCATTGCCTGGTGGGTGAGAACGGTGCGGGTAAGTCGACCCTGATGAAGATCCTGGCCGGCGCCCAACCCATGGACTCGGGCGTTATCCGTCTGTCTGGCCAGGAGATCCACATTCGCTCGCCCCACCACGCCCAGCAACTGGGCATCAGCATGATCTATCAGGAATTCAATCTCAGCCCTTTTCTCAGTGTGGCGGAGAACATTTTCCTGGGCCGCGAGCCGCGTATCGGCGGGACGCCCCTGATCAACTGGTCGAGAATGTACGGCGACGCCCGGGAAATACTCGGCCGGATCCGCGTCGGCCTCGACGTGCGCACGCCCGTCAACGAACTCAGCGTCGCCCAGCAGCAGATGGTCGAGATCGGCAAGGCCCTGTCGTTCAACTCCAAGCTCATCGTCATGGACGAGCCCTCCGCGACGCTTACCGACCACGAACTTGCCGCGCTGTTCGACCTGATCCGCACCTTGCGCGGGCAAGGCATAGGCATCATCTACATCTCGCACCGTCTGGAAGAGGTCTTCGAGATCGGCGATCGGCTCACCGTGATGCGGGACGGCCAGTACGTCGGCACGCATCCGGTGGTGGACCTCAACCGCGAAGAGATTGTCAAGATGATGGTCGGCCGCGAACTGAAGGACGAGTTTCCCAAGGAGGTTTTCGAGCCCGGCGAGGAACGCGTGCGGGTCGAAGGGCTTACCCGGCATGGTGCGTTCGAGGATGTCTCTTTCAGTGTCCGGACCGGTGAGATCGTGGGACTGACCGGCCTCGTGGGTGCGGGGCGCACGGAGGTGGCGCGCGCGATCTTCGGCGCCGACCGCATTGACTCGGGCCAAATCTTCCTCGACGGGAAGCCGGTGACGGTGCGCTCGCCGCAGGACGCGATTCGCCAGGGCGTTGGCCTGCTGACGGAAGATCGTAAAGGTCAGGGCCTTATCCTCGGGATGACGGTGCGTGAGAACACGACGTTGGCCAATCTGTCGTCGCTGGTGAAGTTCATGTTCGTCGATCGCCGTGCGGAACGCACCACCACGGAGAAGTTCATCGGGGAACTCAAAATCAAGACGCCCTCCATCGAACAAGTCGTCCAGAACCTCAGCGGCGGAAACCAGCAGAAGGTTATACTCGCCAAGTGGCTGTTTACCGAGTCGCGTCTCCTGATCTTCGACGAGCCCACGCGTGGCATCGACGTGGGAGCGAAGGTGGAGATCTACAAGTTGATGAACGACCTGGCGCGCCGTGGCGATGCCATCCTCATGATATCGAGCGAACTGCCGGAGGCGCTGGGCATGTGCGATCGCATTCTCGTGATGCACGAGGGACGGCTCGCCGGTGAACTGCAGCGCGAAGAAGCAACGCAAGAGCGCATCATGCATCTAGCAACGGGTCAGGGCATGCCGGCTGGGGCCGGCGTGTAGGCCAACGCCGCGGACGTTGGGAGGATCCCGGGTGGATCCTGCGTTTGGGGATAATTAGGAGACGGATTGTCCGCGCGGCGTCATCCGATGGGCGGGGCAGTTCGTGTTCTCGACTTGCTGACTGTGGAGGGTGGCGGCCATGCATGGGAGTGTCGGAAGATTTTGTGGTGTGCTGGGCAGCGCGGCCTGCCAGCATGTTTCCCGCCTCACCGCTGCCGTTGCTCGTCTGCGAGGAACGCCCGTCCCCTCCGAAAACCTGGTTGAAACTGCCGATTCTCACGCGGCTGTCTGTTGCACCAATGACGCGCGCCGCCTGCTTGACGTTCCCATGGATGGCCGTCCCGTCAGTCTGTTCAGTAGCGGCGGCTTCTGGCACGTTCCCTGCGGCGGACCGGGCGGACCGGTGGATCTGGAGGATTTCGTCCGATGCGACGGGCGTCTGCCCTTCGAGGATCTCGACGGCAGCGGGCTACTGGCGGTCATTGATCAGCAGGCCGGTACCGGAACGCTCGTGCGCGACAAGCTGGGGTTGCGCCAGCTCTACTACTTCGAAGAGGCCGGCCGGCTTTGGTTCTCCGATGACCTGCGCGTGCTACTGCTCGTCCAGCAGCCCGCCGTTCACCGCTTGCAGGGGCTGCTCGAGTGGATGCACTACGGGATGGTGCTGGCTCCGCACACGATGTTCGAGGGTATCTTCTCCGTGCCGCCCGGCGCGAAACTCGTCTACGACTGGGAACGCGGTACCACGGCAATCCAGAAGTACTTTGAACTTCAGGACACGATCCGCCCGAAAATGGCGGCGCGATTGGCGCGGGCGCGTCCGGCGGAATTGCTCAGCGAACTGGAAGGGCATCTGTCCGCGGTCATCGAGCGTATTGTCAGGGGGCGTGAGGGCGTCACGGTTCTCGTGAGCGGCGGTGTGGACAGCAGCATCCTGGCGGGTCTGGCCTTGCGGCATGCCCCCGTCGACGCCGTGACGGTGGACGTGTGCGGCCCCGGCGCCGAGTCGGAGTTACACCATGCCCGCGCGGTCGCGAAGCACCTGGGTCTCGAACAACGCGTATGCAGCTTTGGACCACGCGAGTTTCGCGAGCGGCTGTGCGACACCGTCTACGCGATGGCGCTTCCCCTCATCGTCGAGAGCGCCGTGGCGGTAAGCCATGCGGCCATCGAGGGCGCTATCCCGCCGTACCAGTTGCTGATGGACGGCGAGGGCGCCGACACGTTGCACTGTTGCGATTATCAATACAGCGTATTGCCGAAGATTCTTTCGCGCTTGGCCCCATTCTCACCCGAGCGCCTGCGCAGAGGCGTCGAACGGTTTCGCGGTATGCTCACCAAAGTTGGGCTGGAAACCTCGACGGTGGTGGACGACACGGGGCTCGATGTGTTGTTTGGCGGGCGCAAACTGCCCATTCAGGAGCAGTTTCACGATCTAGAGGACGCCTTCGGGCACATGAAGGACTCGCTGGAGCGGGAATTGTGCGCGATGAGTCTGCAGAGTTGCTTCGTTAAGCTACAGCCTATGTTTGCGCGGCTCGACACCATGGCCGCCCTGGCGAACACGCACTACGTCGCGCCGTTCATGTGGAAGGAAGTCTTCGAGTTCTCGATCAACTTGCCCATGCCGGCACGCGTGCGGTTCCGCTGGAATCGCCGCGGACACGAGGAGAAATGGCTGCTGAAGAAACTGGCCGCGAGCCTGGTGCCGCCGGACGTTATATACCGGCCCAAAGGGGGATTCACCATCCCGGGCCGCCTGTGGCTGGGGCCGTTCCCGGAGCGTTGGATTCAGGACAGCTTCCTGTGCGAGCAGTTTCGGATCCCGGCGAGCGCGTTTCGGAGCTGGCTCGCCCAGAACGCCGAGTCGCGCGACCGGTTCTTCGTCGTTACCTTGGAGATGTGGGGCCGCCTCTTTGCGCGCGGGGACTCGTTCGAGCAGGTGCGTGGCGAATGGCTGGAGGCCTCAGCCGAGGATTCGCCACCGCCCACCGCCCGAAGGCATGGCGCCTGATGGATTATCGGAAACGCAACGGCTAGAGTAGAGCCATGTCCGCGAGTACTGAAGCCCGGCGATCGCTGCAGCAGTTCCTGCGCACCTATGGTGTGCTTATCCTGGCCGTCGTGATCGAATGCGCCATTTTCGAGATCATCGCCCGCCGCCAGGGCGTGCGATCGTTCCTGTCGGCCTCGAGCCTCGTCAACATCCTCAACCAGTCCGCCATATACGGCGTGCTCGCGGTCGGCATGACGTTCGTCATTCTCACCGGCGGTATCGACCTTTCCGTCGGTTCCCTCATTGCGTTTGGAGGCGTCATCAGCGCCCTCGTCGTTCATCATGGCGGCGAGCCCGTGTGGATGTGGATCGTGATCGGCGGAGGCGTGGCGCTCTTGGCTGGGGCTGCCGCCGGAGGCCTCACCGGCTTGCTCGTCACCCATGCTTCCGTGCCGCCCTTCATCGCTACGCTGGCCCTGATGAGTTCGCTGCGCGGACTCAGCTACATTCTTGCCGGTGGCCGCCCCATCGCCCCGCTCCCTGACGCCTACACCTTCCTCGGCCGCCACCGGATCGGCGGTCTCGTGCCCGTCGGCGTGCTCGTGATGCTGTCCGTGTTTGTGCTTGGCGCCGTGCTTCTCAATGCAACCCGCTTTGGCCGCCATGTGCGCGCCATCGGCGGTAACGAAGAAGGCGCCCGCCTCAGCGGGGTGCCCATCGCCCGCACCAAGTGGGCCGTCTACTGCATGTGCAGTATGCTGGCCGTGCTCGGCGGCCTCATCCTCTCCTCCAAACTCGGCTCCGGCGATCCCAAAGCGGGCCTCGGCGACGAGCTTGGCGTGATCGCCGCCGTGGTGGTCGGGGGCACGAGTCTCAGCGGCGGACGCGGTACCATCGGGGGCACGTTCGTCGGCCTGCTGATCGTCTCCGTGCTCAACAGCGGTCTCAACTGGATTGGCGTCGAGAGCTTCGGGCAGCAGGTTATCCTCGGTGTCGTTATCCTCGGCGCCGTGCTGCTCGACCGCTTCAAGATGCACGAGCGCGGCTGAACGCAACTCGGGTTTCATCTGGCGCTTAGGGTGGCTATCTCACCGAGTCAGGGGAGCGGGGGCGTCCCGCCCCCGATTGTGGAGCGAAGCCCCTTGCTCAAAGGTGTGGGGCGAGACGCCCCATCTCCCCTGAGAAGAACCGGAACTCGCCCAAGACGGCGAAGCGCCTTCGTCCCTCCAGAGTACGCGTGTTTCCGTGGCAGGAGATTCGCACGCGTAGCAAGAGACCGGTGAGATAGCCGGGTTAGGACGCGCCATACCATGCTACCCGGTATCCGGATATGGATGGGATAGGTAGGGCGTTCGTGCTACAATCTCCAGCCATGGGTGATGGGAACGCTAGGGAGTTCTCTTGGTTCGAGGGGATCGTCTATGGCTTGGGGGCCATGGGGCTGGTGGTGTGCTCCGAGTTCATTCACCAATGGGGTGCCTACTTCTATTCGCCGACGGAAGATACCGGCCGCACGATCTACGTCGCCTTGGGGTTGATGGGCGCCATCTTCTTTGTCGGCATGCTGTTCGACGCCGTCACCGATCCGCTGGTCGGCTTCTGGTCGGACCATACCCGGGCGCGGGCGGGTTGGGGGCGGCTGGTGCCGATTCCCGGCCGCCGCCGTCCCTTCATGTTCTGGGGATCCATCTTGATGGTGGCAACGGGTGTGGCCTTCTGGCACCCGCCCGTTCACGGCGAGACCTACACCAATTTCCTGTTCGCCACGGCCGTCATGTGCCTGC
Source organism: Nitrospiraceae bacterium (assembly GCA_011682535.1). Lineage (GTDB taxonomy): Bacteria > Hydrogenedentota > Hydrogenedentia > Hydrogenedentales > SLHB01 > JAACEL01. The sequence continues at coordinate 10,159 of JAACEL010000042.1, forward strand.
ACTGGCTCTTTTTCACGATGTACATGGTGCCCTTCAACTCGCTTGGTCCCGAGATTGCCCGCTCCGAACACGGCCGGGCGAAGCTGGGCACTTTTTACGCCATGGGCATGATGATCGGTATCACGATCACGGCCGTGGCGCCTGGGATGATGATCGACATCCTCGACCCCGCGCGTAGCGCGGACCCCCCCGCGTTCTCGGCAGTGGGCTATCAGCGCACCGCCATGATCCTCGTGCTGGTGGCTTTTGTTCTGCTGCAGGCGCCCGTCTGGTGCCTGCGCGAACGCTACCGATCGTCGAAGGACGAGAAGCGTCTCCCGATGCGCCAATCGCTGCGCGCCGCTCTCACCAACAAGCTGTTCCTGATGTGGTTCGCCGTCTCGGCGCTCTTCAGCATGGGGTTCCTGGCGACCCAAAAGGTTCTCCCCTATTGGGTGGAACTTGTGTTGGAAGGCGATGAGAGCACGGTCTCGTACGTGATGATCCCATTCGTGGTGGCAGCGCTGGTCGCGCTCCCCCTCATGCCTCTCGTGACGAAACGTGTGCACACGAAGTGGATTTGGTTCACCGTCACGGCCGGGGTCACGTTCCTGTTGCCGCTCCTGTTCGTCTTGGCCGTTGCGCCGCTTTCGCTGCATGTGAAGACCGTGTTCTCCTGTGTCATGTTTGCCATGGTGGGCATCGCGCAAGGCGTGCTTTTCATGCTCTACACGCCGCTGATGGGCCAGATCATCGACCTGGACGAGCGCCGAACCGGCGTGCGGCACGAGGGCATCTACATTGGCCTCAGCGGAATTGCCTGGAAACTCGCCCAGGCCCTGGCGAGCTACGTTGTCGCTGTTCCCATGGCTCTGTGGGGCAACAGTCCCGAAGCGCCCATGGGCGTGCTCGTTGTCGGTCCCATTGCCGCCGTGTTCGCCCTGATGGGTCTCGTCGTCCTGTGGTTTTATCCCGTCGTGGGCGAAGAATAGGACGGCGGTTGGCCGAAGAAAGTCCAAGGCCCGTGAATGACTACGACTTTGGCGAGCCCACGAATCGTGTTGGGAGCCTCCACCAGTGCATCCCTCTCCTCTCTATTGTCATCTCGGCTGCCCCATTGTCATCTCGACCGCCAGGGAGAGATCTCAAGCCGGTTCTTGGCTACACACTCGCACAGGCAGTACCCATCGCGATCCCATGCACTTGGCTTGCCTGCTAGGCCCGCTCTATTATAGAGGGAGGCGTTTGGGCAGGACGGGATTTCTCCCTGCGGTCGAAATGACAAGAAGGGTGAAGCGTATCGACTTTCTTGGCACGAGCGAACACACGTGAGCGACGCGGCAATCTCGTTCTACCCATGGTGGTGATTGGCGATTCGGAATTTCTGACACCGCTTGCGAGACCTTCGTCTTCTTGGTACTGTGAACGTGCGCTTGTGCGATGGGCGAGTTGGTCAGCATCGAAAGGGCTGTAGCCATGAGAAACCTGGGGCAATGGACGGGAAGGTGGTGGATGATGGGCATCGGTGCGGTGTTGGGGTTGTTGATGAGCAGTCAGGCGGGGGCCGCGGTCGATCTGGGCGAAGCCGTCGTGGTTGTTCGTCCTGGGGAGCTGCCCAACGCCGAATCGGCCGCCGCGGTGGTCCTCGTCGAAGAGATTGAGAAACGTTCCGGGATTCGGCTCGCCACCACGACCGATTGGCCCAACGGCAAGACGGTGATCGCGATCGCCTCGACGCGGGAGGTCCCTGCGTGGGGCCGCGAATGCCCCGGCCTCGGCAAGGGAGGGACAGCCGAAGGCTATCGTCTCGTGGTGGACGCGACGGTAGCCGGCGCGCCGGTGGTGTGGGTGCTGGGGGCTGACGCGCGCGGCACGCTCTACGGCGTGGGCGCGTTGCTGCGTCAACTCGACTGGGCCGAGGGCGTGGCCCGAATTCCTGTCTCCCTCGACATCGCCACGGCTCCAGCGTATCCCATCCGCGGCCATCAGCTCGGGTTTCGCGATACGGCCAACTCGTACGACGCATGGACGGTGGCGCAGTACGACCAGTACATCCGTGAACTGACGTTCTTTGGCATCAACAGCGTCGAGAATATCCCCTTCCATGACAACCGGGCGAACCCGCTGATGAAGGTTTCGCGTGGCGAGATGAACCGGGCGATGAGCGCGATCTGCGAGCGTTACGGCCTGGACTACTGGGTGTGGGCGCCGGCCGACTACGACCTCGCCGATGCCGAGGCCCGCGCCAAGGGGCTTGAGGAACACGCGGCGCTGTACGCGGATTGCTCAGAGTTGACCGGGGTCTTCGTGCCTGGCGGCGATCCCGGACACAATCCGCCCGAACTTGTGTTGCCCTTTCTTGAAGATCTCGCGAAGCGATTGCAGGCTTCCCACCCCGACGCGAAGGTCTGGCTGTCGCTGCAATGGTTCAACAGAGAGCAGGTCATGTACATTCGCGACTACCTGGAGCGCGAAGCGCCCACGTGGCTGGGCGGATTGGTGGCCGGGCCGTCGAGTCCGCCCATTCCGATCGCGCGGCAACTGCTGCCCAAGCAATACCAGTATCGCTTGTATCCCGACATCACCCACAACAAGCTCAGCCAGTATCCGGTGCCGTGGTGGGACCAGGCCTACGCCCTCACCTTGGGCCGCGAGGCCATTAACCCGCGTCCCACCCAGTACGCCTACATTCACAACTGGTTTGCCCCCTACAGCGACGGGTTCATCTCCTATTCCGACGGCGCCCACGACGACGTCAACAAGACCATCTGGAGTGCGCTCGGTTGGGATCCGGCCCGCGCGCCGCGCGACATTCTGATCGAGTATGCGCGCGTCTTCCTCGATCCCGCCATCGCCGAGGAAGCGGCTGACGGCATCCTCGCGCTGGAGAAGAACTGGCGCGGGGTGCTGGCGTCCAACGGCGGGGTCGAGGCCACGCTCCAGTTCTGGCAGGCGCTCGAGGCGCGGATGCCGCACCTCGAGACCAACTGGCGCTGGCAGATGTTCCTCGTGCGCGCCAACTGCGATGCCTATATTCGCCATCGCCTGCTGCGCGAATCGAAGCTCGAAGACGAGGCCAACGCCGTGCTGGCGCAGGCGGGCGAACGCGGGGCCGACGCGGCGATGAATGCGGCCATGGCGATTCTCAACCGCGCGGTCGAGGAACCCGTGAGTCCCGAACTCCGTGCGCGCGTGTTCGACCTCTGCGAGAAACTGTTCCAGTCATGCGGCCTGCAATCGAGCGTCGAGAAATACCACGCCAGTGGCGCCGAACGCGGCGCGTTCCTCGATTTCATCGACTATCCCATGAACAACCGCTGGTGGCTTGAAGACGAGTTCGAGAAGGTACGCCAACTCGGATCCGAGGCCGAGAAATGCGAACGGCTCCGCGTGATTGCCGCTTGGGAGCACCCCGGCCCCGGCAGCTACTACGACGACATCGGCAATGCCGGCAAGTCGCCCCACGTGCTGCGCAGCGAGGAGGTGTTCACCGAGCCCGGCGAGGAGGCGCATCCCGAACCGACCCACTGGTGGTGGGACAACGGCCTGAGCCGCGCGCGTCTGTCGTGGCAGATCACCATGAACTGGCCGATGGCCGTCGTCTACGAAGGCCTCGACCCCGACGCGGCCTACACCGTGCGCCTCACCGGTTACGGCAAGTTCCTGATGCGGATCGACGGCGAGCGCGTCGAGCCCACTGTTCGCGGCAAGGAGGCGGGCGACTTCACCGAGTTCGCCGTCCCGGCTGAGGCTATCCAAGATCGGAAACTCACCCTTACCTGGGACGCGCCCACCGACGAAGGCCACCTCAACTGGCGCCAACACTCCCGCCTCGCGGAGGTGTGGCTGTTGAAGCAGTTCTAAAGGCAAGGTTTCGTGACGCAGTCAGCCGATGCCACAGCAAGCAGATGTGGCTACAGAATTATTTAAACTGCTCTAACCGTTCCGAACGTTGGATTGCGAGACTGCTTGCCCATGACCACTCGCTGAGGTACCCTCGTAGCGGAGGGCTCTTGCGCCCAGCGGCTACCCGACGGAGTATGCGAATGAAAACGGCACTGGTGATCAGCCCGCACGCGGACGACGCGGCATTGTTCTGCGGGGGGACGTTGGCGAAACGGGCGGCGGAGGGGTGGCGGGTGATCGTTGCACGCGTCACCAACGACAAGCGCGATTCCGTGGGGCTTACGTTCGAGGAAACCGCCCGACGCAATGCGGCGGAATTACGCGAGGCGGCTGAGGCGCTGGGCGTTGCCGAGGTGGTCGAACTGGACTACAACGCGGAGAGTCTGGCGGATGTGTCCCAGGTGGAGTTGCGCGGACGGATGGTGTACCTGATCCGCAAATACCGCCCCTATGCCGTGTTCTCATTCGACCCGTTCGCCCTCTACGAGCCCAACCTCGACCATGTCCGCGCCGCCCAGGCCGTCGAGGAGGCCTTCTGGATGGCCCGCTTCGACCTGCCCTATCCCGAGCACTTCGAGGAGGGACTGAAGCCTTTTGCCGTCTGCGAGCAGTGGTACTTCGCGCGGCGGTTGCCGGAGTGCAACCATGTCGAAGACGTGACGGGCTACATGGAGCAGAAGGTCGCCGCCGGGTGTGCTCACCGCACCATGCTGGCCAATATCCTCAATCAATGCCGCATGCTGGTCGACGCGTGGGATGGCCCCGTCCCAGAGGGTGCGCGCGAGGCGTTCGAATCCGACCCAGGGCCTCTGGTCGGGGCGTTCCTGATGCAACAAGCGGCCCAGACTGCCCAAGAGGCCAGACTGGAGGAGGGCCGGTTGGGCGAAGCCTACCGCGTCGTTCGTTTCGGCGACATGGCCGGGGTGTTCGAGGCTCTCGGTTTCGAGGTTACGCCCGGAACTTAGCCGGGGGTCCGAGGCGGTTCATCCAAGTCTTGGCGGGGCCACGCCAGACGGGCAAGACGACTTTGGCACGCCAGTTGATCGAGGCGGTCAACATGCCCGCCCACTACGCCACGGCGGACGAACCCACGCTCAAGGGCGGAATGTGGCTTGCGCAGCAATGGGAGTCGGCTCGTGTGCTTGGGCAAGCTCCCGGTGGCGAGTCCAACGACGCTCTTCTTGTGCTCGACGAGATCCAGAAACTACCGGGCTGGTCGGAAAGTGTGAAGCGTCTGTGGGACGAAGATACCGCTGCTGCGCGTCCTTTGCATGTCGTCCTTCTTGGATCCTCGCCCTTGCTTGTCCAGCGAGGCCTAACGGAGAGTCTGGCTGGACGTTTCGAGGTATTGCCTGTTACGCATTGGTCTTTGCCCGAGATGCGTGACGCGTTCGGCGTGTCCGTTGAGGAGTTCGTCTACTACGGCGGCTACCCTGGGGCCGCGGCTCTCTTCGATGAACCACAACGCTGGCGGCAGTACCTCTTGGATGCCCTGATTGAGACCTCCGTCTCGCGCGATGTGTTGCTTATGTCGCGTATCGACAAACCCGCTCTTCTGCGGCGGCTGTTCAAACTGGGTTGCACCTATTCCGGACGCATCCTCTCTTATCAGAAAATGGTCGGCCAGCTTCAGGACGCGGGCAACACCACGACGCTTGCCCACTATCTAGAACTCCTGAGCGGCGCCGCGACCACTTGCCGGGACTGAACGCCTTCGGGCAAGAGTTTCCCGTTACCAGAAGCCTGCTGGTGGGCGCGGACGGGATTCTGCTCGAAGAATTCTTGTCCGCCCCTGTTGAGACCTGGCTCTAGCGCTGCAGGCGCTGAGACGCCCGGATGTGCTGCTGGATCCAGTCGCGCGTGAGCCTGTTCCAGCCATCTGGATGTCCGTGACCCATTCGTGGCCCATTCACGATGCGCTTGTCGCCGCGCAGGTTGTTGTACGCCGCGTAGACGGTCGTGGGCAGGCAGGTCCGGTCGATGAACCCCACCGACACGAGCGCGTCGGCTTTCGTCAGCGTGGCGAAGTTCATTACGTCGAAGTATCGTGCGACCTCGCGGATCTCCGCGTTCGGAGCACCGCTCTCGTCGCGAGGAACGAGGCGCGGCCAGCCACAAACTTCCCCCGTCTGTTCGCACATGGCGGGCACGTTGGCGATCACCGCCGTCACGCGCGAGTCCAGTCCCGCCGCCACAATCGCCTGTCCCCCGCCTTGGCTGCTGCCGCGCGCTACCAATACTTTGCCGTCCCACTCGGGCTGAACCGTCAGGAAATCGATCGCCCGCAATGCCCGCAGGTACATGCCGAGGAAATAGCACGTCTCCCGGCTCTCCCGCCCCGCGTACTCGTACGCGTTGAGCCGGCCCCGCGCGAGGTCGCGGTAGTAGGCGTCCGGTTTGCCGTTCGGGATGCCATGGGCGTTGATATCCAGCACGAGCATGCCTTGAGCGGCATCGCTCGCGCGGAGTCTGGCGCCAATCACGCCGCCGCCGTGGAACCACAACACGGCCGGGCAACTCTTCAGTCTTGGACTCAACGGGCGGGCGTAGTAGCCCGACACCGGCGCGTCTCCGAGGCACGGGATCTGGACGTCGAAACAGGCCACACGCCGGTCGGGGGATTTCAGCGGTTTGAGTTCCGGCTTCATCGGTATCTTCGCCAGTTCTGCCTTCTTCCCTTTCCAGAACGCGACGAAATCGTCGGGAACGGGCAGGCTGGGCTTGATCTTCAGTGGCTCGAACGCGCCGGCGGCTAACGCCGAGTGCGCCTTGCCCGCCTTGTCCGTGTAAGTGACCTTGCAGCGCAGAAAGCCCGGATGGTCCAGCTTGCCCGTTATCAGGACCGGCTCTCCCGTCAGCGGCGCGGAGCCTTCGTCCAGCGTGATGACGCCATCGTTGCTAAGGACATAGTCGATCTTCCCCGCATCCGCGGGGCGTCCACTCACCATCACACTGGCCCTGAACGTTACTTCTTCCCCGATCCGATACATGGCGTCGCGGCGATTGGCCGAAACCCCGATGTCGCACGCGCCCGCGCTGATGGCTTGGGGCGTCCAGCAGGTGATGCAAAGCAGCAGACCAATGCAGAGGCGCGAAACGGTTTGGCGGCGCATGGCAACACTCCTTCGAAACGCGTTGTGTTCGGGGATAGGTCACTGGCTTCTCGAACGATAGCGAGGATCAACACTCGTTTCAACACGTCCCGCTACCGCGAACACCCCAAAGCATAAGCATAAGGCATAAGTTTTCCGTGGGTTCGCTCCGGCTCATCCACGGCTACGTGCTGCCAGCCCTTCGGGCCTATCCGCCGTTCGGCGCACCCTCGCCCGGCGCGGGGCGTCCGAACCATCCCAGAACTGAAATGTTCACTCCCTTCGACCGTCCGTGGAAACGGGGGATCCCCCCCCCCCCGCGTAGATGGCTTGATTCGCACACTCGCCTTCACTGTTGTACACTGCGTCGCATGGATATCGGTCAGATCACGGACGAACTGGTTCTCAGGCTGGCGCCGCTGCGGTTCGCGGCGCCGGTCGAGTATGTGTACAACCCCCTCGTATATGCGCGCGCATCGTGGGACGCCTATTGGCGCCGCTACGGCCGGAGTCGTACGGACACCATCCTGCTGGGCATGAATCCGGGACCGTTCGGCATGGCGCAGACGGGGGTGCCCTTTGGCGACGTCAACATGGTGCGCGACTGGATGGGCATCGAGGAACCGGTGGACCGGCCGGAACGCGAGCATCCGAAGCGGCCGATCACAGGGTTTGAGTGTCCGCGTAGCGAGGTCAGCGGCACGCGGCTGTGGAGTTGGGCACGCGACCGGTTCGGCACGCCGGAACGCTTCTTCGCGCGTTTCTTCGTGTGCTTCATGGAATCATCCGGCCGCAACCGAACGCCCGACAAGCTTCCCGCCGTTGAACGCGCCGCCCTGTTCGCCGCGTGCAGCGAGGCCCTGCGGCAGACCGTGGCCTGTCTTCAGCCGCGCCGCGTGATCGGCGTCGGCGCGTTCGCCGAGGCGCGTGCGCGTGAAGCCCTCGATAGTGTGGACGTCGTCATTGGCCGTATGCTGCATCCCAGCCCAGCGAGTCCCGCGGCCAATCGAGGGTGGGCATCCGCGGCCGAACGCGACCTGGAGACGTTGGGCGTCGAACTGTAGTGGGAAACGCAACCTAAGGAGTGGTCCATGTTGTCAGGTGTCCTGATCGCGGTACAGATGATCTGTGGTGCTTCTTACGAAGAACCGATCTCGTTGGAGACGCTTTGCGAACGCTATCCCGAGCGCGTGCATGGATTGTTCGACGCCCTCGACCTCGAGCGCGGGGGGCTTGAAGCCGTGCGGACCGCCGCCGATGCGCGGTCATGGCCCGAAGCCTGCCGGGCGCTGCTCGAATACTACCAGACCTCCGGGACGGCTTCGTGGTTGCGGCGCGAGCCTGCGAAACCCGGCGACGGACGCGACCCGGGCGCGGACGCAATCCTTGCCGACCAGTTTACGTTCTACCAGGTGTCGGACCAGGTGCCGCGGCGCCCCGACGGTGGGCTGGATTGGGCGTACAACGGGCCGGAAGGCGACCGCGAGTGGGGGTGGGGTCTCAACCGGATGCAGTGGTGCAACACCTTGTTGGGGGCCTACTGGAAGACGGGCAACCTCGAATACGTGCGCCACTACGATCGGATCCTTCGGGATTGGGTGCTGGCAAATCCCTATCCAGGGGCGAAGAGCAACACACCACAATGGCGCGGGCTTGAGGTGTTCATGCGGGTCAATGGCTCGTGGCCCGCGGGTTTCTTCGGCCTGCAAGACGTGGATGCGTTCATGCCTGCGACGCGTATCCTGATGCTGTCGAGCCTGCCCGACCACGCGCACTACGCGCGGCACTTCCACGCAGGCGGCAGCAACTGGATCGCGATGGAGTTGTTGGGGCTGGCCAACGTGGCGGTTTGCTGGCCGGAGTTCAAGAAGTCCGAGGCGTGGCTCGATTACGCCATCGAGCGCATGCTGCCCGAGGTGGTGAACCAAGTCTATCCAGACGGGATTCAGAAGGAACTGACATCCCACTACCACCGCGTATCGCTGTATTGCTTCGAGCGTTTCATCGAGCGCGTCGGCCGGGCGGGACGCGAAGTGCCCAAGCCGTTCAAGGACACCGTCGAGCGGATGCACAGCTACCTGGCCTATTCCATGCGCCCCTCCGGTTACGGCGTGCTCAACAACGATTCCAACCTCGACTACACTCGGCCCGGGGTGTTGACAGCCGCCAACGCCTTCAAGCGTCCGGACTGGGCCTACATCGCCACCAACGGCAAGGAGGGCGTGAAGCCTGACGGATTGCCTTCGGTGGTGTTTCCGTGGGCCGGGCAGGTCGTCATGCGCAGCGGCTGGGACGCGGAAGCGCACTGGGCCTTTTTCGACGTGGGCCCCATGGGCTCGGGCCATCGGCACAACGACAAGCTGCATCTGTCCGTCACGGCGCACGGCCGCGACATTCTCGTCGATGGCGGCCGCTACTCCTACCAGGCCGGCGACTGGCGCAATTACTTCGTTTACTCGCCCAGCCACAACCTCATCCTCGTCGACGGACATGGCCAGAAACCCCACCCGTACAAAGCCGAAGCGGCCATGACGGACAACTACCTCGTCACGCCTGAACTGGACTTTGCCCGCGGCACCTTCGATTCGGGGTACGTCGGCGTGGCAGGTGAGGTGGCCCACACGCGCGCCGTGGTGTATGTCCGCGGGCGTTACTGGGTGGTCGTGGACCGCATCACCACGGACCGGCCTCGCGAGTTGCAAACCCTCTGGCACTACCACCCGGACTGCACGGTGGAACTCGACGGCATTGCCGCGGCGTCCATCGACGCGGGCAAGGGCAACATCCGGATCGTTCCTATCGGCGGCGTGACGTGGGACGCCAGCATCGTTAAAGGACAGACCGAGCCCCACATCCAGGGCTGGTGGAGTATCGAATACGGCATCAAGGAGCCGAGTCCGTGCGTCGTCTACAAGGGCTCCGTGGACGGCGATACCGTGTTCGGCTGGATACTCGTGCCCGGGAAGGGCACCGTCGCGGCGCCGCGGCTGGCACGTCTCGAAGCCGACGGCGATAGCGGCGTGCGCGTCGAAATCGGCTGGGACGGCGCGCCCGACGAGACGATAGTGGTGCCCTGGGAAGGCACCGGCGTACAATGGCGTTGAGTCCGCTTCGCGCAGCGAGTGCGAGTGACGACGAATGGTGCGCATCGGCTGTCGCGATCTACGTTTCTCCTTCTCGTTCCCAAGTTGCACTTGGATTACCCCGCCAAAAGTCAGGGCGGTTTCCGGATGTGGACTGCGGTAGCTTGCTACCGCTTTTCCGGAGGGGCGCTTG
>JAACEL010000311.1 GCA_011682535.1 Nitrospiraceae bacterium
TCGGCGTTGTACAGGTCTTCGATGGCGGTTTCAAGCGAGTTGACCAGGGGTTTCCATTTCCCGCTCGTCTTGGTCATTTGGACATACAGGCGCCACATTTCGTCGCTCCTGGGGTCGAGCCGCGCCGCGCGCTTCAGAGCCGCCAACGCCTGGCTCGTTTCCCCCAGCGACGCATAGGCCGTGGCGAGCATCGTGTTGACCTGTGCCGGGTCGGAGGGCGCCGAGACCAGGGCGGTCTGGAGGTGCTCCTTCGCCGTGGCATAGGCCGCCAGGGACTCTGCGCTCGGCGGGTCGGACGGGGGAAGAAGCTGAGCACGTACCAGGGCCACGCGTCCCAGTAAGGCATGGGCGTTGGGTAGTGCGGGGCAGATCTCCAAGGCCGCGTTCGCTGCGTCAACGGCTTTATCGAGCGCTTCGTCGATGGCCGCTTGCCCGCCCTGGGCCTGTATCGCGGCGATGGCCGTATTCAGGTAAGCCTTACCCAGAATAACCGAGCCCGGCACGTCATGCGGGCGTAGCGCCAGGGAACGCTGCATCCGTTCGATCGCAGCGGGCGTACGCGCGTTGTTGAGGTCCAGCAACGCCATCTGGCGCGGAAACTCGAAGTCCCAAGGGGCCAGCCGCTCGCCCTTCGCCAGATTGGCGTAGGCGGCGTCGAAACGTTCATAGTACCGGGCGGCCCGGGCGGCCTGGAAGTAGTATTGGGCCATGAAGACGCGCGTCCCCATACACAACAGCGCCAACGCCAGCACGCACACCGACGCCCCGCACAGCCGCGCCCATCGCTTGGGCCGATCCCCCGCGTGCACTGCCGCTTGATGCCCCATCACCCCTTGCACGGCGCCGGCCAACACGAAGAACAGCGCGGCCGACGCGGGTACGTGTACCGTGAAGCCGAAGAGGCCGTCGACGGCGAACGCGGCAAGACAGGCGGACAGAGCGAGGCCCAGCGCGCGGCGGCTAGGGCCGCCCGTTGTGAATGCCATGGCAAGCGCCGAGACCAGAGCCGCCGTCAGCAGGCCGATGTAGCAGGCCGCCGCGGCCGCGCCGCCCTCGACTCCCGCTTGCAGGTAATCGTTGTGTACGTGGGCGTTGATGAGGGGTTTTGTGGCAAAGCGCTCGCGCTCATAGTTCGTCCAATAGGGCGGGTTGTCGAGGGGGTAGTTGCCGGGTCCAAATCCGAGCGCGGGGCGGTCGGCGATCATCTGTGAAGCGCCCAGGTAGCCGTTGTAGCGCAGCAGGATCGAGCGGTCGAGCGGGAAGGGGGAGCCGGTGCGCCAATAGGTCAGGCCCATCGCGCCGCCCACGGCGATCCCCGCCAGCAGTATGAGGATGACGATCGTGGCCAACGCGCCGCGCGCGGGTGCAGGGCGGCGCCTGCGCAGGTAGAAGACGATGGCCACCAACACCCCAGCGGCGATCAGGGCCACCTTGGCCGCGCGAACCTCCGTGAAAACGATGTGGGCGCCGATAAGGCCCGCGGGCACGATGCACCACCGCGTTCCTTTGCGGAACGTCAGCGCGATGGCCATGATCACGGCGAGATTGAGCGTGTGGCTGGCCATGTTGGGGTTGCCAAACGTCGCGGGAAGGCCGCGGTACTCTTCCACGTCCGTCGTGGCCCAAGGGAATGGGTCGAGTCCCGCGCGTTGGCAGAATCCGTAGACGCTCGACAGGGCCGTCGCTACGGCGATGGCCGCCAGGAGACGCCACACCTGTTTGGGCGTATGGTAGGCCGAGGCCGCGAATAGGAACAGCAGCCCGACCACAGCCAGGTCGCTCCACGCGTTCAGGCTATTGGCCACATGGTCCGACGTGAGTGCCGCGGCGAGGTTGATCACCAAGAACGCCAGCAGGAACCCGCCCATCAGCCCGGGCCGGCCCAACGGCTTCCTGCCCGTCCACACGCCATACAGCCACAGCGCGGCCATGATCGCCGCGCCCCAGTGCAGGATGAAAAACTTGATCGTCGTCGCGGGGTCGTTCGTCCATGGGAACAGCGCGAGAATCGCCAGCACGAGGGTTGCGGCCGTGATGATTCTCAGGGCGCGGTCGACGCCGTGGTCTTCAGGGACTGGGGCCTCGGGGTTGTCCGTTCGTGTCACGTCGTTTTCTCCAGAATTTGGCCAAGGGATTCCATGTAACGCTCCGCCTTCTGCCGGCGGGTGAAATGTTCGAGGACATGCGCGCGGCCGTTCGCGCCGAGTTTCGCGGCGGTCTCGGGTTCCGCGCGCAGGCGGCGGACCGCGCCGGCGTAGGCGCCGGCGTCTTCCGGTTCGACCGCAATGCCCGCGCCCGCGCGTTCGACGATGTCGAGGGCCTGCCCCTCCGCGCCCAGCACGATGGGACGCGCGCACGCCATGATTTCGAAGATCTTGGACGGGATGTTGATCTTGAAGTAGTCGCCTTTGCGCAGCGGGACGAAACACAGATCGGCGGCGGCGTAGAAGGCCGGCATGCGCTCTTTGGCTTGCAGCGGGACGAAGTCCACATGGATCAAGCCCCGTTCCGCCACCCACTGTTGCATGGCGGGCTTGTCCGCGCCGTCGCCTACGAATACGAACCGGACGTCGTCGAGATCGGCCAGGCGCTCCGCCGCTTCCAGGAGCGTAAACAGGCCCTGCGAGACTCCGTGCGCGCCGATGTACATCGCCACGAACTTGCCGTCCCATCCATATTCGGCGCGGACCTCGTTGTCCCGTTCGCCGGGCTTGAACAAATCCTCGCGGATGCCGTTTTCGATGGTGAAGCACTTGGCTTCGTCCACCCCGCGGTCGATCAGCGATTGGCGAGACGCGCCGGCCACCGTCACCACCGCCTTCGCCCGGCGATAGAGGAACATCTCGATGCCCTCCAGAACACGGATGAGAGTCCTATTCTTCAGCATGCCCACGTCCACCGCCTGTTGCGGGAGGATGTCGCGGATTTCGAACACAAACGGCGTCCACCTGAACACGCTGAGCAGGTAGCCCAGCGGTCCCACGAAGAACGGTCCCGAGGACGCGATGATGACGTCGGGGCGCGGGCACTTCAGCAGGCCGGAGAGGAACGCTGAAGCCATGAACGAGAGCGACGCCAGCGCCCGCCGCCACACGGCGCGGTTGGGCGTGGCGTGGATCCAGGATCGGTGGATCGTGTAGCCGTCGCGCTCCTCGCGCACGAAAGCCTTACCCCGATAGCCGGGCTCGACCACGCCGCTCGGGTAATTGGGCATTCCCGTGCACACATGCACCTCATGCCCTGCTTCGGCCCAGAACCGCGCATGCTCCGAATTGCGCGAAGCCGCGGCGCCGAATTCCGGCGGGAAGTACTGTGTGAGCAGCAGCACCTTCATGTTGTCTAGCGCCGATCCCTCCGTAGCGCGAACCGGCCAAGCTCCCTATCCCCTCGCAACGATGGCGCCAATACGCCGTCCCCCGATTGTGCCACACGCAGCCGTAGCCGTGCCACCGGGCCGTCGGCCCGGGCCTGTGTCGCTACAGTAATTCTCCCCCTACTCCCTTGTCATCTCGATCGCAGCGAGAGATCTCATTGCCGCCATTGGCCCAAGAATAACGCCATCTCGGCCACCGGCACGGAGGCAAGCCCCAGCAATTGGACCCAAGCCCCTCATTTCATGAGAGCGGAGCAACGGGACCATCGAGATCTCTCGCTGCGCTCGAGATGACAGGGTTAGGGAACGAGGCGCATCGGACTAGGCCGTGTCCCTTCGCGAACGTGCGAAGAACGCAGCAGATCGGCAAGCGCCTTTGGCGCTCATAGGCAACGCAAAGGGACGCGGACGAACCCTTCGGGTCCATCCGCGCCCCTGGCTTCGCGCGAAACGCTGCTTCCACGGTCAATGCGAGTGGCGTGGGCCTATTGTGCTTTGGATGGTGTAGCGGACTCTTTGCTAGCCCAGACTTCGAGGCCTTCGTAGGGGTTGGACATGCCTATGAAGATGCGGCCGTCGGCGACTTTCATAACGCGCAGGCCGTAGTTGTTGCGGTTGCCGAGGCCGTTGTCGAACACTTTGTACCATTTCACGCCGTCCTGCGACTTGTAGAGGTCGCCGCCGGCCTGGGGTTGCATGACGGCCAGGTCGATCAATGTCAGCACTTTCGAGGTGAGGTCGCCGCTCTTGAGGCCCATGATCGAGAGGAGGAACTCCGGATGCGTGTACATGTAGGTGAGGCCGGTGACGATGTCGTAGGTGCCGACGTAGAGCCAGCCGTCAAGTTCGCACATCGACCACATGTAAGTGTTGCCGCGGTGGCCGAAGCCCGCGGGCTCGCCCCCCACGGAGTCGGGGCCGACGACCGTTTCCCAATTGTCGTTTCGGTCGATACGGTACACATCAGTGGGCTTGAGCCCGAGGATGAAGCGCCAGATGAAATTGGATATGGTGCCGACGTAGAGGTGGTCTTTGAACTCGAACATGGTCATGGCGGCTTCGTTGAATGGTCGCGCGCCGCCGTTCGCGATGACGCGCACCGGCCCCTCATTGGGGTCGGGGCCTTCGAGTTTCCAGACCTCGCAACCCTGCATGCGGTTGTGCGTGCCCGCCCACAGGTAGCCGTTAAACGTTGCGATCTCGAACACGCCGATGTTGTTGTGATCGCCGAAGGCGTCGTCCATCACCGTCCAGACTTCCTCGCCGTCGGTGGCGAAGATAACGGCTTTGGGGCCGTCGCCGCTGTCGAAGATGGCGTAGTCGTTCAGCCAAGCCATGTAGAGCAGCCCGTTGTGGACTGTCATGCTGCGGATTGAGCCTTCGTAGTCGTACTGCCAGAAGTTCTCCCATGTGCCGGGGTCGCCGGTTTCCGAACGCCAGACCGAAACCGTCTCGCCTCGTCCGCCCGTGTAGAGGTACTTCTTGCCGTCGGACTGGTTGCGGTACTCCTGCAAGAAGCGGAAGCCGTGTGGACGGTCTTTCTCGGACAGGCCGAGATCGCGCGTGTCGAGCACGCGCTCCCACGTTTGTGGGCCCAAGTCGGGGCGATAGCGGCGGATTTCGGGGTACACCGGCACGTGATCCTGGAAGCCCTTAAACTGTTGCACCCGGTTCCATGTGCCGACATACACATAGCCGCCGCCTTGTTTGGCGTCGGCGACATAATGGGCCATCGCCCAAGGATAGTCGTTGCTGTCGAGGGCCTGATCCTCGGCGTCGAACCCGTTCGTGGCGACCTGTTCGAAATCGCTCGCGGAGAGGCCGCCGGGGGACGGTTCAGGTGTGGTGGGACACCCAAGCGCCAACAGACACACGATGACACACAGCCATTGTATCAGCTTCATGAAGGACCTCCCCAGCGCGTGCGATCGTCACACGCACCGTCACGTTGTCTTTGACCTAAATAGTTTCGCCAGAAGAAGCGCACACCACGCCAAACGACTCCGCCCCACGACCGGCATGGTTCCCAGTTGAACCGGGGGTAGAATGCACCAGTTGGCGCACAGAAAGCAACCGCACGCAAGCCCGGCGCATCGCCGCTTAACTCCGCCGTGGCGCGCTTGGTGTCAGATGGAGGCCAATCGAGGGCGCAAAGCATTCTTGGCCGCCCTTCATTCTCTGGGCACAGGTTCAGGCCATTCCATGCTATGAATGTATAGGAAGCAGATTCACGTCATTGGCTGTTCAGTTGCACGCTTGAGATCTACTTCTTCTCCACATCCTTCACGCACCTGACTCCGGTCAAGTATTGACTCCGGTCATCCACTGGCAGATAGAACCGGTGTGCACAACGCATATGCGCCATGTCGTTGAAGGTCGTTCCCCCCTTCAGTACCTTGAACTTCTCTCCGTACTTGTCACTGGGAACGGGATTGCCGCGATAGGGGGCGTACCAGTCGCTCGTCCATTCCATGACCCCGCCCGCCATGTCGTAGCAGCCATAGGGGCTTTGGGGTTTTGCGATAGTCTCGCCAATCCCCTGACGGCTGTCATATTGAATGAAACTCTCATCATAGGTGTCCCCCCAGGGAAAGAGACGGCC
The DNA here is from genome assembly GCA_011682535.1 of Nitrospiraceae bacterium. Classification (GTDB taxonomy): domain Bacteria; phylum Hydrogenedentota; class Hydrogenedentia; order Hydrogenedentales; family SLHB01; genus JAACEL01. The sequence goes on from JAACEL010000311.1 coordinate 5,976, forward strand.
ATCCGTACCCCGTGCCGCCTTCTCCCATTCCTTTTCAGTAGGCAGGCGTTTCCCTATAGCCTTGGCATAGGCATTCGCTTGTTCCCACGTTACCAGAACCGGAGAATTGTCCTTACCCGCCGCGTACGTGTGGGAAGCGTTCACTTTCTTATAGGAGGCATTGCTCACTTCATACTGATCGATGAAGAAGCCCTTGGTGCTTGCCAAGTGTTGCGGTGACTCGTCGGCATC
>JAACEL010000312.1 GCA_011682535.1 Nitrospiraceae bacterium
TTTCTGCCGGCCAGGGCTCTTGACCGTGGGAACCTGACTTGATAGAATGCCCGGGCCGGAGGTGGCAAGGACGCAACTTGATAGGTGGGCAATTGCGACTCATTGACGAAGTTCGAATTGCGACCTAAGTTGCCCCTTAACGCCAGCAAGAGTGCCGTTTTGGGCGTCTTATGGAGAGGCGTTTTGCTACGAATTAGCTTCCTTTTTCTGGCTCAATTAAGTATGATAGGAAGTCGTAAGTAGTGAAGTGGTGTGGAGTAACAAACTAGGGGGCGATTAGCTCAGTTGGCTAGAGCACTTGCTCGACAAGCAAGGGGTCACTGGTTCAAGTCCAGTATCGCCCACCATTGTAAGCCCATGCGGCGACCGCACTTATGGCGGCCGCCGCCTTGTCTTTCCTGGCCTCAATACCCCCGAAAGAGACCATGTCGTCATTTTGTCGTCAGTCTTTCTTAAGGCCATGCTGGCTGGGGATCCCGTCGAGCAACTCGTCAATCACCCGGGCCGCCTTCTTCCGGTGATCCTGGGGGTGTAAAATCCTTTCTGTAAATTGATCGTTCCGGGGCGGCGTAGTGTAGGCGAGCGTAGCGAGCCGGCGAACGTGGCTACACACACCGTAGCCACGGCACCCGGCCACCCAAGCCACCTGGCCGCCTGAAGGCTACCTACAAACGTGACGTGCACCCGGCGGGTTAAGAAACTACTTGACATAAGTTGGGCCCACTTGTAGACTTCAAAAATCAGTATTTCTAGATTCGTTAGGCTTGATGGGGGCGTCGCGGTTATGTCGAGAATGTCTCCCGTTGTTCACATGGTCTTACCTGTTTTGTGTGCACTCTCCGTAATCATAGGCGGATGCATGAGCCCCGGGCTGAAGCCGCTCGACAGGGACTCCAACGGGTCGATTCTTGAATATCACCAGCCCGTGGTTCCACCGGGACACAAGGACTACGCGATGCATGAACTGATGCGTGGTCTGTTGTTCTTTGAGTTGGGTGATTACGTTGATTCCGATATGCGGTTCGCAAATGCTTGCAAGATTATGGAGCAGATCGCGGGTGATGAGTCACGCGAAACGGCTGCAGTTGTCTGGAAGGAATCCTCGAAAACCTATCGGGGCGAGCCATACGAGCGCGCTGCCGCGTATTTGTACAGGGGCCTTTGCCGCTACATGATGGGGGATTATGAAGGGGCGTTGGCGGCATTCCGGCATTCACTTGCGTGCGACGCCGAAACGCGGACCAAGGAGCAGGCCTATCTGGAAGACTTCACGATCTCGCATTTCCTGGCGGCGTTGTGTTACCGCCAGCTTCGGGAGCCGGACAACGCCGAAGCCGCGCTTCGTATCGCACGCAAGTACACCCCGAGCAACCCGTACCTCGACAGCGACTACCTGGACAAGAGCTTCGTCGCGGTGATCGCGGTGGGCCAGGGGCCATACCTGAGGCCATCGAAGATCGACGTCTCAATCAAGCGTGTGGACCGCCCTGATTGCCCGGTGGCCGGCGTTGACGTGTACGTTGATGGAAAGCTCGTCGGCCAGGCGAGTGAAGCGACGGACCTGTATGTTCAAGCGAAGAGCCAACGCTGGGGCGAGATGGACACAGCACGCGTAGGTAAGCGGGTCGTGCAGGAGGTGGTGTCGTACATCCCGTTCGTGGGCATGGCCGCCAACCTCATACGCCCTGAAGTGGACATAAGGTGTTGGTGGGGGTTGCCGCGCGCTTATTATATTTTCGCAGTCGACGTTCCAGCGGGCCTGCACACCGTCGCGTTGAGGTGTCGCGACGCCGATGGGGCACCTCTGCCCAGGTACGACCAGATATGGTTCGATGTGGCTGTTCGCAGGGGCGGCGGGCTGATGTACTTCCGGCTCACGCGAAACGCCCAGAACAGCCGTGGAATGGAGCGCAAGAAGATCGGAGAACGCGGTGGAACATAAGCGGTGGACCTGCCTGGTGCTGGCGGCCATTGCGGCCCAAGCGCTGTGCTCGCCGGGCTGCCAGCCGAAGGAAGGACCTTTCGTGCCGAGGGACGTTATACGCCCTGAGCCCGTCTACTGCTTCGACACGGTGGGGCACATCCGCGGGAGCAAGCCGTTCATCCTGGGCGGCACGTGCTGCTGCACACCGAGGCAGGAATTGATGGACCAGTATCACGCGGACGGCATCTGCACGAACTTGACGCTGCAGGACCTGATTAGGCTCTACAAGGAGGCCGGCATCAAGACTGCCCTGGACCACAAGTGGTGCAACAACCTTTGCCGAGCGGGGCCGCACGTGGTCAAGGGCGGCCATTGCATGGTCCCTCCGACGGCGGGCACGGACAACTTCGAGGAGGTTCGCTTCGGACTGAAGTACGTTCCGGCCAGCCGGGCGAATCCGAAGGCCAAGAAGCAGAACGCAGCGCAGGAGAAGAGAGGACACGAGAAAGACAAACAGGCGGCGGACACAGAGAACCGGCCGGGGCAATCGCCGTGAACCGGGGTGATGTGTCGTACCCCGCCTACTTATTTGAGGAGAGAGACATGAGTGTCAAACGTGCAGGCGTGAACGTGTTCTTGCTGGCGGCCGCAGCCGGGCTTCTGCTGGGAGCGGGAGCCGCGCCGTCCGCCAAGCAGCAAATTCTCAATGTGGTCCTTGTGGAACTAGACATCGCACCGGACGCCAAGATCTCGGACCCCATCGTCAACGACTGGGCGTACTGGACAGCGTCCGCGGGGACACTCATCGGCACTCTGGAATCGCGCTTAGGCTATGCGCGGGCAGGTCAAGGGATCGTCAAGAAAAGCGGGGCGACGCTCTTCGCTGTCCGGGCGGTCGCTAAGGGACTGGCCGACACTGAAGGGCTCTTGCCGCTGGCGAAGAAGCTCGACCGGATTTGTGAAACCACAAGAAGGTCCTCGTTCCTGGTGGTGTGGCTTCGGCGGGAACAATCAGTGCTCGTGGCCGTTCACGACCTTCGCGAGGTGAAGGCAAGCACTGCGTTTGCCATGCTGGCTTCTCTGGAGAGTGGCTTGAATTCGGAGACGCGCACGTTCGGTGCATTGGAAAGCCCGTATGTAGCACCGCCGAGCGTGCTGATCCGGGGCGCGGCGTCACCTCTTAGTAACGCAAGAAGTCCCGAGCTTGATGATCTCCTCGATCAGTCGGACTGCAGTGGGCCACTGCTGCATTGCCTGCGTGGGGCGTCAGTGCAGCTGATTGTTGATTCGGTGGTCAGGCCACTTGCCGAGGCCACGCCTGCTGGCGCTGCTTTTGTTGCCATGAGGCCAGCGGCAGACGGCGTCCGACAGTCCGTTCTCAATGTGGGCGACTCACTGAAGATTGACTTTGGCCCAGTTCAGTTCGAGCCCGGCCGAATGCTCCACGGTTTTGACAGGTGGACAACGAAGTTGGCGAATGCCTGGTATAAAAACCCCGGCAATCCCGGCGGCATTCTCCTCGAGCCCGAACTCACAGTCGTGGTGGACAAGAGCGGTCTGGCCGGCGCGCTGGCGAGTAAGGCCGTGACCGCCGTGCAAGGCAAGGCCGGGGCTGAGTTCGTCCACGAGGGCAAGAAGTACATCGCCGTCAAGACGCCCGGCACAGCGAATCTCTTCTGGGTGCCGGCCGGCCGGTTTCGGCTCAACCATCCGGACATCAGGATGAAAGCTGAAGGGCATGGCGTGGTGCAACTCGTACGCTACTACGATTCGTCCGTCTTGCAGGCATCCCCGCTGGGGCCGGGCTGGTCGGTGCAGCCGTTCTCGCTCGAGGTGTCCGAGCGGGTGACCGTCGGAGAGGGCAAAGCCCTGGTGGCAGTGAAGCCGGTACTGGTCGACCGGCGGGCCGGTGTCCGACTGGCCTATAGGCTCGAGGAGCGGCAGGGCGCCGCCAAGACACCTTCCGGCAGCCCCGTGGCCGTCTACCGAAAGGTGAGCTCATCGCTGCAGCCGGACCTCGCAGTTCGGGCCGACGGCGGTTACCTGGCAAAGTTCGCCCACGGTCTTCAGGTTGCGCTCGATAAGAACGGCCGGATCCAGTGGATAGGATCCGACGAAGCGGATCGTGTGGCATACATCTTCGATGGCGAGCGGCTCAAGGAAATCCGCGGACCTGAGAACCGACGCATCAGCCTTACCTATGAGAAGGACGGGCGTCTGGTTGGCGTGAAGGCATCGACTGGCAAGAAGGTAGCGTACGTCCTGGACGACGCTGGCCGGTTGAACTCCGTGACCGGCTCCGAAAGCGGGCCACGGGTCTTCACTTATGGGACCGATGGCCGCCTGGCGACGATCAGACGTGCCAAGGGCGACGAGGCCGGACCGCCCACGGTCGCCAACACGTACGACGACAAGGGACGTATGCTGACCCACCGTACCCCGCAGGGTGAATGGAAGTTCTTGTACAACGACACGATCGGGCGTGCAACAGTGACCGGCCCGGACAGGAAAGACGTCGCCTACTACTACGACGGTTCCCAGCGACTCGTAGCCTATGGGGCCGACAAGGACAAGATGACGCTGCTGAACTACGACGTGACCGGCCGGATACTCCAGGTGGCCATGGCTGAGATGCTCAATGACCCGTCGGAGGGCGAACGGCCGCAGTTCAAAGTCTCGAAAACGGTTGCACCGCTACCGGTGGCCCGGAAAGAGAAAAAGAAAGGCGAAGACAATGGCGATTGAGCGAGTTGGCAAGACGTGCTTGGCGCCCCGAACGTGGGCTCTGGTAGGAATGATGGCCCTTGTAATGGGCGGGTGCGTGGGGACCGCCAGCCGCGTTCACATCGACGACGAGCCCATTACCGATATTGAGGCCAGCGATGTGGACCTGCGGGCCATGGCCATGAAGATGGCATCGGCCATCATCGAGCTGCCGGCGATCCAGAAGGCCGAGGCCCCGGTGCACATCGCCTTTCTCAGCATCGAAAACCGCACACTGAGGACGGACTTCGACAGCTACAACCTCCTGAGCAAGATTCGCCAACACCTGATCACATACTCGGAAGGCAAGCTGGTGTTCCACGACAAGAAGCAGAAGGACGCCATCCTGGCCGAGAGGGACGCCAAGCGGTCCGGCAGCGTCACCTCCAAGGAACGCAAAGACCTTCCGGGCGTGGACTTCTTCCTGACCGGGTACGCCTACTCGATACGCAAGGCGAGCTCCGGGGGCAAGATGCTGGGCTACCACCGTTACTCGTTCCGTCTGACCGATGCTGAAACGAACACCATCGTTTGGGAGAACGACTACGAGTTCAAGAAGTATGGGCGAAGGGGCATGGCCTACAGGTAAGTGCCACGGAAAACAGGAGGAGTCTCTATGCGTCGCTCTGCAATGGCTGTCGTCGCGAGTTTGATGTTGGTGTGGTATGTCTGCGGGTGTGGTCCCTATCGGGGCACCAAAGCGGAACCCCCGCCGCTCGAGTCGTACGAGAACCTTGTCTATCTGGATTCCGCTCTGACCACAGCCATTCCGTGCGAGGATCTGTCGGCGGAGAGCTTGCCGAGCGGACGGCTTCGTGTCTATGTGAGCTTCTACAACCGGCAGAACCACACGGCCGAGTGCCAGGTGATGCTCAAGTTCAAGGATGCCGGGGGGCGCATCATCGACGAAACGAGTTGGATGCCGCTCCTGCTGCCGCGGCGCCAGTCAACGCAATTTGAGCACACCTCTCTGAGCAACAAGGCAAAGGGGTTTGTCCTCATGCTGAGAAAGGCCAAGACATGAGCCGGTCAGCCGACTATGGCGCGCGAATCGCGATCCTGATCCTGGTGGCAATGGCCTGCGTCGGCGGCGGACTGGCGTCGTGCCGACCTTACGGACGCGTGCCAGTACAGCGTGCGGACAGGCAACCTGACGAGCTCGCGACAGTGGGAGGCGAAGGTGTGGCCGCGCTGAGACCGATCCCCCGCTACGGCGGCACGGTCCTCACCGCGAAGGCCATGCCTGCCGAGCGGAGCAGCGCCTTCAGATGGGCCAGGAACGTCGCCATGTTCTCGGAAGTACGGATGGAGGTCAGGGCCGAGAGCAAACACACGCCGCCGCGGACGTTCGCAGCCCACCTGAGAGACCATTACGACGCCTACGCCGCCGAATTCCCGATTTTCGGCGAGGTCGAACGGTCGGCTCGCGTTGTCGCCATCGCCCGATGGCTCACGAAGACCTACCCCTCCGTTGCCGAGAAGATCGTGGCGGACGCTTACGAGCCGGTCAAGGTCATCGTGCCTCAGGTGATTAAGGCGCGCTACGACAAGACACATGACACGCCGAAAGGAGAGCAGGGGCTGATCGGTGGAGTCGTCTTTCCCAACCGCAACAGGTATACACTCGACCCGGAGGCGAGGGTTTCGGACACGACCCTGACGAATGTCCCGGAAGCCGTCATGAAAGCGCGGCCGGATCCTCACACGTTCGCCTGGCAGGTTTCGCTCGGCAAACGTCCAGAGGATAGGTACGTGGCCTGGAACGTCACGGGCCGAGAACCCGCCGGGAATCAGGACCAGAAGGCCAGCGACTGACCGGCCGTACGATATCCAAACTCGGGCATCTGCGCGGACTCACGAGGTGAGGCAGGACTCCCCAATCCCGAGCTAGAGCGGTTTTATTTATTGTATTCCGTATCCGCAGGATTGGAACCAGGCGACGGCGTCTTGGGCGGTGATGGTTTTCAGGGCCGAGGCAATGGCCTCCAAGAGGGCCTCGAAAGTGCGGGCCTTGGCGGCTCGCAGGAAGGCCTTGACCTTCGACCACATCTTCTCGATGGGGTTGAAGTCCGGGCTATAAGGAGGAAGGAAGCAG